>JBFWSD010000937.1:0-3702 GCA_050248575.1 Gemmataceae bacterium | reverse complement strand
AAAGTCCTGCGCAAGGGAGAGACCAAGACGGTGATGCTGCCCTTGCCGTGAGCCGGCCTTGCGAGGATTCCCATGTTCTTTATTCGCGGAGGTGTTGCCGCCGCTTCTGGTGCGCGAGGATTGAAGAAGCTCTGCGAACTGAGTGACGACGCATTGCTTTCGCTCGGCGAAGTCGAAGTATCGAACGCACGCCTCGGCACGCTTCCAGAGCGGCTCTTTCGCGCCAGGCGGCTAACCTCCTTGATGATCACCGAAACCAGTCTGCCTTCGATCCCAGCCGCGGTCGGCCACTACTCGATGCTGACAACCCTGGTATTGAGGAACAATCGGCTCGAAAACCTGCCGCCCGCGCTCACTCGATTGAAGAAGTTGAAGGAACTCGATCTGGCCGAGAATCGACTTCGGACGTTGCCTGCGTATCTGGGCAAGCTTCGCTCACTGGAGGTACTCGATGTTTCCACAAATCAGATCTCGAGCATCCCTGAGGAAATACGCCAGCTGTCACGGCTGAGTGATTTGCTTGCCAGTTTCAACCTGCTTGAGGAACTGCCCGCAGGCCTGGCCCGAATGCCGAAGCTCGCCAGGCTGGAGCTTTCCGGAAATCGGCTCCGTGAGCTGCCAAGAGTGCCGAAGGCTTTCCCGAAGCTCGAGATTCTCGTCCTCGAAGGCAACCCGCTCACGGCTGAGTTCCTCACCTGGCTCGGCGACAAGCCGTACTACCGATGACGCGGGCAAATGTCAGCCACTCGTGGGCGAAGCACCTAGAGGCAGTCCACCGGAGAAGACAGGAGGGATGCATGAGTACCTGGTCGCGCAGCCTGGTCGACGCCAACGTTCGCCGCGCCGAGTGGACGAAGTCTGCGCCGGCTGATGAAGCGAAGTGCTTGCGCGTGGAGCGAGTGTCGCCGCACGGCCCCGCGGGCCAGCATGACGTGCTCGCCGGCGATCTCCTCGTCTCGGTCGACGGCTTTCCCGGCTTCGAGTGCGGACTGCACATGCAAGCCGGTCCCAAGGCGCCCACGCGCTACGAGTTCTGGAGTCAAACGCGCCGCGAGCTGCTCCAGCTCGAAGTCACGGGCGTCGACATTGGCGTCACGCTCAAGCCCACGCTGGTCTCGATCGTGGGCCGCTACCAGCCCCACGATGGCGACCCCGAAGATCTGCTCGAACTGTGGCAAGCGGGCGAGTGGCAACCCCTGCGCGAACTCTGCCGCCGCACGCTGGGCACCGAACGGATAGGCGGCTTCCTCGGCCTGTTTGGCGGCGAGGAGCGGCCGCGCCGCGACGTCAATCACCCTGCCCTGCTCTTCCTGGGTGCGGCCGAATGGGAGCTGGGCAACCCCGGGCTTGGCTTCGAACTGGTCATGCATTTCCAGGAGCACTTTGCCCGCTTCTGGACCATGAATTATCACGCCGTGACCGCCTACTATCTCGGCCAGGCCTTGATGACGAAGGACCCCAATCGCGGGCTGGCCATGATGCTCGAAGGCTTCCACATGGACGCCAGCCTGACGCGCATCGCCGATCACATCGAAACGCTCGGCATGCCGCGGCCCGTCACGTCCACGCCCTGGCAGGGCAAATCATTCCCGCTGCGCTACGACCTGCCAGCGCTCGACGAGGCGGGCAATCCCACTCATGCACTGGACGCGGCCCTGGCGGCGCTCGATGACAAGCAACTGTTGATCGTGTGCTTGCTGGCAACCTATCGGGGCAACGGCCCCTATGACGATTTCCAGAACCGTTACAAGCACCTGTCGAAGCACCTGGGGACGGCCCTGCCGATGCTGCACGTGATCACCGCCACCAATCAGCGCCGCGCCGACCGCCCGCACTGGTACCAGGCCGAAGACCGCAATCGCAAGGAAGGCGTCCCCTTTCACGTGCTGCTCGAGAAGAATGAAGCGATCACCCGCGCCATCGAGCCCCACGGCGCGCCGTGGATCTTGCTGCTCGATGCCCGCGGCACGATTCGCTATGAAGGGCTGCTCGACAGCGTCGATCTCTGGGACGTGCTGGCCCTGCGCGGGTAATGCGTGGGGCAGGTTTTCAACCTGCCACGCCCGCGCAGCGGCAGCTTCGACACGCGGGCCGCTCGAGCGCACGGCAGGTTGAAAACCTGCCCCACATTGTTTGCGGCTGCGCTGCGGTTCTTCAATCGATTCCCAGCCCGATGCTCGCAAGGCGGCGGCGCAGCTCGGGCAGCTCTTCGTCGGACACCGCGATGGCGGTCGGGCCAAGCCGCTGTTGCACGAAGCTGCGCGTTTGCGGCCACTGCTCGATGCCGTCGGCAATCTCCGCGCTGGGCAGGTGTAGCACCGTCTCTTTACGAAGCTGGCAGGCGCCACTCTGGGCCGCTGTGAAAAGAAGCCGGCCCGCTGGAGTCAGGCCGTCGCCCGTACGCTGCAAGAACCAGTTTTCCAGGTCGGCCAGGGCCAGGCCGCCATCGCGTGCGGCCTGAAGTGAGGCGGGCGTGAGTCGATAGAGCTTGCGCTCGCTGGCCTTGCCCCCGTCGAGCGGCTCCGCGAAGCGCAGGAGTTCTGTCTCCACCAGGAGGTCGGAACGGCCCAGGTCGATGACCAGCGTGATGCCGTCCGTTTCCACATCGACGCATTTCTCGGGGGGCAGTGCGTAGTCGCGCGTGCCGCTGAGGCGGAAGTGGCGGAAGTCGATGGCGCTCTCGTCCGCCACCACCGCGAGACACTCGGAAAGCCTGGTGGCGGGCAGCCCGCGCGCCAGGGCGTCGTTCAAGTCATCGGCCGTGGCGAACTCGAACAGCGTCGCCGACGGATACACGCCGATACGTTCGCGCTTGTTCGACCAGGTGCGCAGCGATTCGATCACTGCCGGAGGCGTGGGCCGCATGCCGTGCTGATCGAGTGTCTGGCGGATGCTGTCGAAGGTTTGCCCGCGTTCGAGGGCACGATACACCGATTCGGGCTGCAACTGCAACATGCAGGCCGGGCCAAACGTCTTCCAGGTCGCGAACTCGCTGAGCGTGGCGATCAGCCCGGGCGTCAGCCCCTGGCGATAGGCGATGATCTCCAGGTTGGGCTGCACCATCAACGTTTGCGGAAAGTGCCCCGGGCTGGCAGGCAGTTCATCGATGCCCAGTAACCAGCGGCCCGTGGGAGACAGCCGGACCACCCAGTTCTGCTGCGCGTCTTTCGCGGCCTGCAGGATACCGAACTGGAAAGCCAGCCCCAGCAAGAACGTCTTGATGGAATCGCGCGGGCCAGGCGGAGCTGGACCGCGGCGGCGCGTGCTCGCTTCCGACTTACCTTCCTGATTCTTCCAGAACGGATGGCGCGGCACGATGACATCGGCCACCGCGGCGGGATCGGCCCAGCCCGCTTCGGGCAAACGCGACAGAATCAGGAGGGCCACAAAATAGGCCGCCGGGTAGGGATTGTGCCCCTCATCCTGCCCGCGCAGCCCAGTGCCAGCTTGCCACGATTCCAGTGTATGCAGGCACGCCCAGAAGCCGGCCTGCGCTTGCGGCAATCCTTGTTCCCAGGAAAGTGGGAGGTTGCCCGCCGTCAGCTCGGCTTCTTGGTCCTGAAGCAAGCCTAGGGCCAGGGCCAGCTCGACCGCGAGCAGCCCCTTGTCGGGCAATTCGGTCAAGCTATCCGCCGCAGCCGCGTTCAAGAGCGGAGCTTGCCGCAGCCTTGCCAGATCGCGGTTGTGATAGCTGCCGGGCTG
>JBFWSD010000936.1:0-3705 GCA_050248575.1 Gemmataceae bacterium | reverse complement strand
TCGACGAATCGACCTACGTCGACGCCAAGGGGCTGCCCTTCAAGGTGAACACGAAGGATGTGCTGCTGGCCCGCCCGCTGCCCACCTCGATCATGCCCGGCGGGCTGGTGGACCTCTACACCGACCAGGAACTTCGCGATTTGCTGGCGTTTCTTGCCTCCCGGAAATAACAGGCGCTGGGCCACGGCCAATGGCTGGCGTCGCCGCGGCTGATGCTGCGAAGAAACGACGCACCGAGACACAGAGAACACAGAGTTAAATACTAAGCGAGTTTCTTGATTTGGCTTATCGTCGGCGGGCATCTCTCTGTGCTTCTCCTCTGTATCCATGTGCCGGGTTCTTGCGGTCGGGCCGCGGGCTGGCATAATGGAGCGCTGGCACCACCACCCAACCGACCTCGAGCGGAGAACACGCATGCTGCACTCGCGTTCCACGCGCCGCCAGTTCGTCAAGACGGCGGCCCTTGCTTCCACCGGTTTCTGGCTGGGCTCCTCCAGCGCTTCACGCGCCGAGCAATCCCCCAACGAGAAGCTCAACGTGGCCGTCATCGGCCTCGGCGGGCAGGGCAACGCCAACCTCGGCGGCGTCGGCAGCCAGAACATCGTGGCCCTCTGCGACGTGGACGACAAGCGGGCCGGCTCCGCCTACGAGAAGCATCCCAAGGCCACCAAGTTCTACGACTATCGTCAGCTCTTCGACAAGATGGAGAAGCAGCTCGACGCGGTGGTGGTCAGCACGCCCGACCATAGCCACTTCCATCCGGCCTTCATGGCCGTGCGGGCGGGCAAGCACGTCTATCTCGAAAAGCCCATGTGCCACGATCTGTGGCAGGTCCGCAAGCTGTGCGACCTGGCCCGCGAGAAGAAGGTCGCCACCCAGCTCGGCGTGCAACGCCACGCCGGTAGCGGCATGCACCGCATCATCGAAGTCCTCCAGTCGGGCGCGATCGGCGACGTGAAGGAAGTCCATTCGTGGATTGGTGGCAGCCGCGGCATGCCGAAGGTGCCCGACGAGAAGCCGCCGGTGCCCGAGACGCTCAAGTGGGACCTGTGGGTGGGCCCGTCGGTGGAGCGGCCCTATCATCCCACCTACGCTCCGTACGGCTGGCGTTTCTGGTGGGACTACGGCACGGGCGAGACGGGCAACTGGGGCTGCCACATCCTCGACATTCCGTTCTGGGCCCTCGGGCTCAAGCATCCCACGAAGGTGGAAGCATCGGGCCCGCCCGTAAGTGACCTGACCACCCCCAAGTCGATGCACTGCCGCTTCGAGTTCCCGAAAGAAGAGAAGCACGGCCCGCTCACCTTGCACTGGTACCACGGCACGCCGCCAATTCTCGCCGAGAAGGGTCTGAAGGGGGGCAACAACCTGTTCATCGGCACCAAGGGAATGCTGCTCTGCGATTTCGGCAAGTACACCCTCTATCCGGAGAAGGACTTCGCCGATTTCAAGCCGCCGAAAGAGACGGTGCCGAACTCGCCCGGCTTCCACCGCGAGTGGATCAGCGCCTGCAAGGGGGGCGAGCCCGCCACCTGCAACTTCGAGTACACGGGCCCGCTGACGGAAACGGTGCTGCTGGGCAACGTGGCCTACCGCGCGGGCAGCGGCTTCGACTGGGACCACAAGACCCTGACCGCCAAGGGCAACGACAAGGCCGCCAATTTCATCCGCGTCCCCTTCCGCAAGGGCTGGGAACTGGGTTGAAGCTGGATCGGCCGGGTAGGCACACCCTCTTACATGTGGCCCGAGCAGCTTTCGGGCCTGGAACCGGACGGCCTGGAGCAGGCGTTGGCTCGATGTGGCCGCGCCCGGCACTGGCCCAACGAGCGCGCCGAAGCCTGGTGGCGTGCGGCGGTGGAGACGCAAAAGCAATGACAAGACCTGGACAGTTCGCTCGCCACACAAGATGGCCCGCAAGAGGGCGCTGAGAATGGCGGCCAACCATCCCCGCTTGCGCAATGGAGGCCTATTTCTGATCTCTCTTAACCATTGCAGGATTTTGCTTTGCGTCAAATCACCGGCCTCGAAAGGCAAAAAGTGCGCAAACAAACGCCTCAAGTCACGCTGGCTACACGACTTTCGCATCTGGTTGTGACACGGAGCGACATTGGTTGACAGAATCATTCGACATCTCCCGTTCAGTGCGCAGCGGGCTAATTTCCCATAATGCTGCGCCGGGCCGGGGAAAAGTACGTGTCAGGTTTGTCTGTCGTGAACGGACACCTTGCACACTTCTCTTGCACAGGAAGCCTGTTGTGCCAATCGCCTCAGGTCATTGCCGCTTGGCGATTTAAGGCGAAATTCGCCGAATTGCGAGTGTGCAAGCCCCCAGGCCATGGCCCGCGTGCTCACGCCGTAACTGCTGACTCCCATGAGACTTTTGTTGCCGACACGGATTCGCCAGCGCCCCGCAACGGGACACTTTCCACCACATGGACCACGCACACGTGCGGAAGCGCAACTGAATGGCGCGTGCGCAGCGGGCCAATTTCCCATAATGATGCGCCGGGCCGGGGAAAAGTACGTGTCAGGTTTGTCTGTCCGTGGGACCACGAATCGACACGAATCGACCTTCGCGGGCAACGGCGTCTGCCGAGCTTTTTTCTGACCTCGTTACCGCGCAGGTGAAGAACCAGATTTGTTGCGCCCTTTCAGGGCTTTGTCTATGCTCATCGCCCTGTCCCAGGGCGACGCCGAAGACACTTCCTGCTGGAAGTGTCTTCGGCTCTGCCCTGGGCTGGTTTGTTTCACCCCGTTGGGGTGATGATTGTCCTCCTGGCCTGGGGCCGCGGCGCCACTGCTGCCGCTTGCTCTTCTCCTCGGCAAGCTCTGAGCGCCGCGGCAGGCTATACTTCTCGCATGACCGAAAGCGAATGGCTCACGTGCGTGAAGGTCACGGTGCCGGTGATGGACTGGCTGCGCCGTCAAGGCGGCCGCCGCAAGTTCCGACTGGCGGGCTGCGCCGCCGTCCGCCATGTCTGGGACGCCATCGACCACCCCCATGCCCGCGCACTGGTCGAGATGTGCGAAGAGGTGGCCGATGGCTTGCTCGAGGCGCAACGTCTCCAGCGACCGGCCAACGCCATCGAGCGTGATCTCGGTGTCGACCTGCTGTCGACCCGGGCCCAGGCGGCCACACGGGCCGCGCTCTACCTGGCCATGCCCGCCGACTACCAGGCGGGCTATTCCGCCATGGCGGAGGCGGCCCAGGTCGGCAAGCGCGCCGACCAGTGGAGCTGGCAATGCCGCCTGCTCCGCGATATCTTCAGCAACCCCTTCCGCCCCGCGTCTATCCAGCAGGCGTGGCTGACCTGGAAGGACGGCACCATTCCCAACCTGGCCCGGGCCGCCTACGACAAGCGCGAGTTGCCCGGCGGCGATTTCGATGCCAGCAAGCTCGCCATCCTGGCCGACGCCCTCGAAGAGGCGGGCTGCGCGAGCGAAGAGATGCTCGGTCATTTGCGCGGCCCGGGGCCACACGTGCGCGGTTGCTGGGCGGTGGACTTGCTGCTCGGCAAGAACTGATTTCTTTTTCCTGTCGGGTTCGGGCCGCCGTTTACGCTCAAACTTGAAGTACCACGTTCCGTGCCCGCGCGTGAAGGAGGCTGCTCATGGTTCGCGTTCTGCGTCCCTACCTTGCCCTGTTGCTGGTCCTGGGTCTCTGGGGGCTGGCGCGGGCCGCCAATCCCAACGTCCAGGCCGACA
>JBFWSD010000935.1:0-3705 GCA_050248575.1 Gemmataceae bacterium | reverse complement strand
GGTGACGGCGATCAGCGTGTTGTCGAGCTCGCACATTTTTTCCAGGCGGGCCACCAGCTCGCCCACGTCGCGGTCGAAGCGTTGCACCTCGAAGTAGTAGTCGGCCACGTCGCTGCGGACTTCCTCGGCGTCGGGATAATGCGGGAAGAGATGCACGTCTTCGAGCTTCATGCCGCTCTTCTTGCCCGAGCCTTTGTCGTAAGGGCGGTGCGGATCGGAGGCGCCGAACCAGAAGCAGAAGGGCTGCCCTTCCGGCCGGGCCGCGAAGAAGGCGTCGACCGTCTTGTAGGGTTTGCCGCCGGGCTGCCCTTTGCCGGGCCCCCAGGCCTTGCGATAGCTGCCGACGTGGTAGCCCGCTTTCTGGAAGAGGGCGGGATACTCGGCGAACTTGCCCTCGGGCCAGGTGCACCAGAGGTTGGCCCCTTGATCGAGACGGAAGAATTGTTGCCCGGTGATGATGGCCCCGCGGCTGGGCGTGCAGGAGGGCGAAGAGACGTAGGCGTTCTCGAAGAGAACGCCTTCTTTGGCCAGGCGATCGAAGTTCGGAGTCTTCACGCACCTGTCGCCGTAGCAACCCGCGTGGGGCCAGCCCCAGTCGTCGGCGATGCAGAAGACAATGTTGGGCCGCTTGGCGTCGGCGGCCTGAGCTTGGCCCGGCAAAAAGAGCAGCCCGGCGACAATGCACAACAATCCTTTCAAGAGCTGGCAGCGTGCAAACATCAATGATCTCCTGGTGGGGTTCAAGAGGACGTTCTCGGTCTATCCTGGGCAGAGCAACCGGACGCGTCAATAGGGCAGGCAGCAGGGCGTTGGATGTTCGATGTTGGAATTCGATGTTCGGGTTTGACAGAAATCCTTTGGGATTCGACCTCTAAATACGAACATCCAATCTCGAACGGCGGATCGGCTGCGGCGGTCATAAAAAACAAATGTCCCTGTTACCGGTCGGGGTCGGCCGGCGTCTAAAGCGTGCAAGCAGACATGGGAAGGCCGTGAGCGAACCTCAGCCAGATTTGCTGCTGCGGCGTTGCCAGCGCGGGGACGAGGCCGCCCTGGGCGAGCTCATCCGCCTTTATCAGGACCGGATCTTTCGGCTGGCTTGCCGCATGCTGATCGATACGGCCCTCGCCGAGGACGCCGCAGCCCAGGTGTTCGTCAAGCTCTGGTCGCGGGCCAGCCAGTGGCAGGAAAAATCGAGTGCGGCCACCTGGATCTATCGCCTGGCTGTGCGCACCATCCTCGACGTGCAACGCGGGCAACAACGCTGGTGGCGAAGGATCGTCGGCCTCTCCTCGGTGTCCGAGGTTGCGGCCAGCAAGGAAAGGGAAAGCGATGATCGGGTCAGTCGGGCCTTGCTGGAGTTGAATGAGAACGACCGGGCCCTGGTACACCTGTACTATTTCGAGGAACGCGGGCTGGCCGACATCGAAGCGATCCTGAATGTGCCCCGCGAAACTTTGAAGATGCGGCTGGCGCGTGCCCGGCAGCGGTTGAAAGCGATCCTGGAGAAAGAAGATGACGGCGGACCGCCTGCCCCCTGACGATGACGACCGACGTTTGAGCGAAGCGCTGGCAGGTGCGTCGTTGCCCGCCACGCCTGCGGACCTCGAAGAACGCGTGCGCGGGCTGATCCACCGGCGTCGCCTGCAGCAAGCTGGCGTGTCGCTGGCGGCCGCGGCGGGCTTGCTGATCGCGGCCCTTGGCCTGTGGAGTCTGACGAACCCCGGGGCGGTTTCACCGCGCAAGCCCACGGAAGAGGTCAAGCTCGCCGAGCAAACCAGGCTCAAGGACCTGAATCCGCTGGTGGCCGCTCCCCCCGTGGTGACGGTGGCCCCGGACCAGGATGCGTGGCTGGCGGCCCTCGAAGCCGAAGTGAAGGAGAGCAAGTGATGAAGCGGCTCGTCATTCTCTCGCTCTTATTGCTGGTCGCGACGGGCTCGGCCCAGGAGCGGCCGCGTTACACCGAGGAGCAGCTCAAGAAGCTGCGCGAGCTGGTCAACACCACGCGCGAGACCGCCACCGAATTGCAGGGCAAGCTGGAACGCCATCAACGTGCCCTGGCCCAGCTCTACGACGACTACGAGTTCGACGAGGCCAAGGCTCGCCGCTTGCAAAACGCCATCGTCGATTTGCAGCGGCAGCTGCTGGAGAACCATTTGCGCATGCAGACCGAGTTGCGCGGCATCGTCGACAAGGACCAGTTCCAGGTGCTCAAGCTGCGCATCAAGGGGGCAGTGCAACCGCAACCGAAGACAACGCCCAATCCGCAATCAAATACGGACAACAAGCAACCTGAAAAACGCTGACCAAACTCTTCAACAGCAAAGGAAGGTGGGACATGGTGCGCGCCGCGATGGGAGCGCTGGCCTGGACAATGCTGCTGACCGGGCTGGCCCAGGCAGCCGACGACCCGATTTTCTCGGGCCCACAGGTGGGGGAGAAGCTGACGGCCCTCAAGGTGCAAGGGGTGCTGGGAGCGCAGGCGGGCAAGGAACTGGACCTGGTCGCCGAGGCCAAGGGAGGCCCGCTCGTGCTCATCTTCGTGCATGAGATCACGCGGCCCGGGCGGCAGGCCATGCTGCCCCTCGATGCCCTCGGCGAGAAATGGGCCAAGGACGGGCTGACCACCCACTTCATCTGGCTCACGGCCGACAAGGGCAAGACCGAGGAGTTCCTGAAGACAGCCCAGCGCTCGCTGAGCTTCAAGTCACCCGTGAGCATCTCGCTCGACGGCCTGGAAGGGCCGGGCAACTATGGCCTCAATCGCAAGGTCACCCTCACCATCCTGGTGGCCAAGGACAACAAGGTGGTGGCCAACCACGCGATCGTACAGCCCAACGAGACCGATGCCCCCAAGATCCTCAACGACATCGCCAAGATGCTGGGCAAGCCCGAACCGACCAAGGAAGAGTTGCAAGCGCTGGGCGGCCCGGGGCGGCGCCCGCCCGTGGCCAATGTCGCAGAACCCGAAGGGGCCCAGGCCATCAAGGAAAGCATGCGGGCCTTCCTCAAGGAAACCGACAAGGAGAAGATCGAGAAGACCTTCCAGCGCATGGGCGCCTGGGCCGGGCAAGATCGCAAGCGCGCCGCCTGGCTGAACGGCTACCTGGCGCTTCTGTTCGAAAAGCAGAAGTACGGCACCAAAGAAGTGCAAGACGGCTACGCTGCCTGGAAGAAGTCGCAGAGTCGCTGACCAGGCGAGCAGGGTGCGTTAGCGGTCTGGACGAGTGAACTCGAGATCAACGTCAACGCTCGATCAAAGTGCAAGGAACTGGACCAGGGGCTCACGCCCCACGCTCGCCTGCGAGGCGCTGCCGAGTCCCGGGGGGGATGCGTTGTTGAAGACGCTGGCAGCGCCCCGCAGGCGAGCGAATGGTCCAGGCTGGGAGTCTGATGATGCGAATTTCGACAGCCCTGGCAGCGTTTCTGCTGCTGACTCCGTTCACGCGGGGGGCAGCACCCGACTTCGAGACGGACGTTTTGCCCGTCTTGACCAAGTCGGGCTGCAACACCGGCGCCTGTCACGGGGCCGCCATCGGGCGTGGGGGATTCCGACTTTCGCTGCTCGGCTACGATCCGGATCTCGACTATGAAAGCATCGTCCACGAGTACCAGGGCCGGCGCATCAACATGGCCAAGCCCGAACGCAGCTTGCTTCTGCGCAAGCCGACCCTGCAAGTGGAACACGAAGGAGGCCACAAACTG
>JBFWSD010000934.1:0-3709 GCA_050248575.1 Gemmataceae bacterium | reverse complement strand
ACCTCGGCGTCGCCTGGGCAAACGTGACCCTGCATGACCCTGCAAAATGGCCCTGCATGACCCTGCGAATTGGCAGTTTTTCAGGTTTGAGCAGGGTCATGGTCTTGCCACCTGGGCGTCGTGAACAACCTTCGCGTCGTCGCTGACGTGAATGACCTGCATCGTGACCCCGCATGGGAGCAGAATCTGCGAATCTCCCGTGTTCCGGCAGGGTCATTCCACGCCCAACTGGGCAAATGACCCTGCATGACTCGATGCCCATGCGACTTGGGAATTTGACCCGGCGGCGCAAAGAGGTCGGTGACGACTAATACCCATGAACAACGCGACAAACCGAGCAGGAGCAAGTAATGGAATCGACCGACTCCAAACCGACCCTCGACGACTTCGCCATCAAGATCATCAATCGCACGGCCCGCCAGGTGTCTCGCAAGGTGGGCCTGCGGTGCTGGGACCGGGACGACATCGCCCAGGAGCTGACGGTGCGCTTGCTGCAGCGGATGCCCAAGTTCGACCCGCAACGCGGGCACTGGCGTGCCTTCGTCACCGCGGTCGTGGACCGCCAGGCCAAGAGCCTGCTCCGTGACTACCGGAGGAAGAAGCGCGACGACAGGAATTTCGTGTCGCTCAGCGAATTGGTTGACGACGGCGAGGGTGGCCTGGTCGAACTGGGCGACACCATCTGCGATGGCGAGCAGCTCAATTACCGCGGCTGCCAGCACAAAGAGGAGAGGGACGAATTTGAAGCTTCGCACGACGTGAACAGCCTGACCGACATTCTGCCGTCGACGCTCCGCGACATCTGCGAACGGCTCCAGCAAGATTCGCCTGCGCAGGTGGCGCGCGACCTGGGCATGTCCCGTTATGAAATGAAAGTTGCTCTGCGCGAGCTGCGCGACTTCGCCGAGAGCGCGGGTCTCGACGGCAAGTAGCCAATCCACACTCTTCCGAGGTAAACATGATCAACGTCCCCGCCTGGAAACAGAGGCGCGGCTGCGCCATCGACTTTCTCATCCGCGAGCCGGCCGAGGTCTACCACGCCAAGCGCAGTGAATACCTCACCAGTCACGCGCTGGCCGAGTTCCGTAAATGCCCCCTGCTGTATCTGCATCGGAAATTCGGCCTCCTGAAGGATGAGGACCGGCCCGCGTATCTGCTCGGTCGGGCAGCACACACGCTGATCCTTGAGGGCCGGGACCGGTTCAACGAGGACTACATGGTGGGCGGCCCGATCAATCCCAAGACCAACCAGCCGTTCGGCCAGGGGACCAAGGCCTGGGCGGAATGGGCCGCCGGGCAGCGCCGCGCCGTTCTCAGCGACGATCAGTTCGAGCTCATCTCCAACCTGTCGGCCTCGGTGCACGCCCATTCCATCGCCGCCTCACTTCTGCGGCAGGGCGTGCCCGAGGGCGTGGTACGGACTAGCTATCGCGACGTGTCGTGCCAGATTCGCATGGACTGGTTCGATAGTGACACCGGCATTACCGACCTCAAGACCTGTGACGACTTGACCTGGTTCGAGTCTGATGCCCGGCGGCTCGGCTACATCCATCAACTCGTCTTTTACCGCGCCGTGCTCGCCCAGGTCACCGGCGCGCTGGTCACCACGCATTTCATCGCCGTCGAAAAAAAGACTCCGTACCGCACGGGTGTGTGGAAGGTTCATGCCGATGTCCTGGCGATCGCTCAACAAGACAACGAAGCAGCCATCGATCGCCTCAAACACTGCCGCGAAACCAGCTCCTGGCCCACCGGCTATGAGGAGCTGCGCGTGTACGACCACGTTTGAATGAAAGGATCCACATGAGCCTTCTTTCGCAGATCCAGAGCGGCAAGCGCGCGGCGCCACGCCGGGTGCTGCTCTATGGCACCCACGGCGTCGGCAAGTCAACCTTCGGCGCCCGTGCCGACCGGCCGATCTTCATCCAGACCGAGGACGGACTGGGCGAGATCGACTGCGACAAGTTCCCGCTGGCCACTTCCTATGCCGACACGATCAAGGCGCTGGAGGGTCTCTACGTCGAGGACCATACCTACCGCACGATCGTGGTTGATTCGCTCGACTGGCTCGAACGGATGATCTGGGCCGAGGTATGCAAGGAACGCGATGTCGCCAACATCGAGGACATCGGCTACGGCAAGGGCTATGTCTTTGCGCTCACACCGTGGCGCGATTTCCTGGCTGGTCTCGATGCCCTGCGCGGTAACCGTTCAATGACCGTGGTGCTCATCGCTCACGCCAAGATCGAACGCTTCGAGAATCCGGAAACCGACTCCTACGATCGCTATGCGCCCAGGCTGCACAAGCTGGCGGCGGCGATTATCCAGGAATGGTGCGATGAAGTCCTGTTCGCTAATTACAAGGTCTACACCAAGCAGACCGACGAGGGCTTCAATCGCAAGAAGTCCAAGGGCATCGGCACCGGCGAGCGCGTGATCTACACCAGCGAGCGACCGGCGCACGCCGCCAAGAACCGACTCAACCTGCCTGACCAACTTCCGCTCGACTGGAACGCTTACGCGGCTTATTTCACCCAACCCAACCCTGCGAACGAAGGAGTGACCAATGGCTGACCTGCACGGCTTCAACGCCAACGAAGTCGATCCGAGCAGCGGGTTCGATCCCATTCCAGCCGGCAAGTACCTGGCGATGATCACCGATTCCGAGATGAAGCCCACGAAGAGCGGTGACGGTGCCTACCTGCAACTCACCTTTCAGGTGCTGGACGGCGAGTTCAAGAACCGCTTCGTCTGGGCCCGGCTCAACCTGCACAACAAGAACGAGACCGCGATGAAGATTGCCCGGGCGCAGCTCTCGGCGCTGTGCCGGGCCGCCGGCGTCATGACGCCCAAGGACAGCTGCGAGCTGCACAACCTGCCCGTGGTCATCACGGTCAAGTGCAAGAAGGACAAGGACACGGGCGACGTGCAGAACGAGATCCGCGGCTTCGCCAAGAAGGAGGCGGGCGGCGGCCAGCCCCAGCAGGCGACGGCGGGCGCACCGCCGTGGAAGCGCTGACGAAGGAACGAGAAGTGGCCGGGCGCTCCATTTCGATGGAGCGCCCAACGCGGAGGTATTATGCTCACTCTGGAACTGCCCTTCCCTCCGAGCTTGAACCATTACTACCGGCACATTGGCCATGCGACACTCATCAGTCGCCGTGGGCGGTCCTACCGCGACACGGTGATCAAGCTGGTTCACCGGCTCCGGCTCAAGCCGCTACTCGGCCCGCTCGATCTTGAGCTGGAGCTCTTTCCGCCGGATCGGCGCCGGAGAGACGCTGACAATTTTCAAAAATGTCTGATTGATTCGATCCAGCACGCTGGCGTGTTCAAGGATGACAGTCAGTTCGTGCACATGCAGGTCTGGAAACGCGATCCTGTCCCCGGTGGCAAGGCACTCGTTCGCATCAAGGAGGTCAAGGCCGAATGATCCTGCGTCCGTACCAGCAGGCCGCAATTGATGCTCTGTATCGCCATTTGCGCGAGCACGACGACAATCCGTGCGTCGTCATCCCGACCGCCGGGGGCAAGACTCCGGTCATGGCGACGATCTGCAAGGACGCGGTCGGGCTATGGAACGGTCGCGTGCTCATCCTCGCGCACGTGAAGGAGCTGCTGGAGCAGGCAGCCGACAAGTTGCGGCAGGTGTGCCCGGAGTTGAAGTTCGGCATCTACTCGGCCGGCCTCAGGCGTCGGGATACGCAGC
>JBFWSD010000933.1:0-3710 GCA_050248575.1 Gemmataceae bacterium | reverse complement strand
GCCTGGCTCTCATCGTCGTCGGCGTGTTCATCAACTTCTATTTTTTCTTCTCCCAGCCGTACAGGGACAACAACTTCCTCAACACCGCCTATGGCCTCGGTGGTGCCGTATTGTGGGGACTTGGGTTCTCCCTTTTCCGTGGTCGCTGGATGCGCAGCGAAGGTGTCTTCCTGGGCTCTCTGGCCGACTACGTCGCCGTCCCGGAAGTGGCCGTGGAGACCTCAGCCCCGCCAGCCAACGGCTCCCCACCACCTGCTTCAAGCAATCCCGGCTCGACCAACGTCAAGCAGTCTCCCCGCGCCGTTACCACACGCGCCAAAGACTCGGGCGGTGTCCAGCCCGCAGGTCCGCCCCAGGAAACTCTCGCCCAGCCTGCGGCCTTCAAGCCCGTTACCTGGGAACGTCGCCTTCGCTGGGTCGCCCTGGCAACGGTGCCCTCCAGCCTCATGATGGGCGTCACAACCTACATCACGACGGATATCGCGGCCATCCCGCTTTTGTGGGTGTTGCCACTGACTCTCTATCTGCTGACGTTCATCATCGTCTTCGCCGTCATCTCGCCGCGCGTGCAGAACATCGTCACCTTCAACGGTGTGATCCAGGTCAGCCTCATCGCTGCACTCTTCGCCATTCCCTACTTCTTCGAGAACGGCACCATACGACTGTTCTTCTGGGTGTTGGGAATTGCGGCCATTATTGTCAGCACGCAGTTGTTGCGATTCAACGACACGATGTTGATCCATCGGGTGATGATCATCATCATGCCGCTGTTATTGCTGTTGTTGCTGTTCATCATGCTCGTGGACAGCATTCCGATGGGTGTGATCGCCAAGATCCTTCTGCACAGTGTCGTGCTCTTCGTCGTCGCCATGGTTTGCCACGGTGAACTTGCCGTAGATCGCCCCGAACCGCAACACCTCACCGAGTTCTTCCTGTGGATGTCTTTCGGAGGTGTGGTGGGCGGGTTGTTCAACGGCCTGGTTGCGCCGCTGGTGTTCAATTCCATCGTCGAATATCAGTTGATGATGGTCGTCGCCTGCCTGCTGCTGCCGGCAATCAGCGTGGGACGCGAGAGCCAGTGGGCGCGGTGGATCGATGTCGCCCTGGGCGGGACGATCCTGCTGATCGGCCTGGTCCTGTTGCTGGTACGCTTTCAGCAAACCCTGCCAGGCAACCTCATCATCGGCCTGTCGATCACGGCTGCGACTTTGCTGGGTGTGGGGCTGCTTGGATATGCCCTTTACCGATTGCTACGTGACGGAGACGCGAGTTGGTTTACCCCCAGCCTGACCCTGTTGCCCGTGGTTGCAGCATTCGGCATCGCCTTGATCATGGCGTTCACAACCTTCGCACTCAACCCCACCGTGACGGTAAACGGTCGGGAGCAATTGAGGCATCCGCAGGAAATCACACTGACACCGTACACCACCGATGGCTGGAAGTGGGCGGTGGTGGGCATCATTGCCTTCGCACTGATCTGGGTGCCGCAGATGGTGCGTCGCTGGCGCCAGCCTGCCGAACCGGATGGCCATAAGGTGCTGGATTACCGTCTCAGTACCGCGCTGGATCTGTTGATGCCCGCAGCGCTGTTGATTCTGGTGCTTGGCCTGTGCTGGGGACTGCCCGCCGAGGGCGTCAGTGGCCGGATCGCGGCCATCGCCAAATGGCTGCAGGACAAAAAAATGCCAGTCAAGTCTGACCAGTTGATTGGCGTGCTGACGTTCGGCCTACCGGCCGTGCTGTGTTACACGTTCGTGGAGCGATGGGCGCGGTTCGGTCTGGGGGTGGGGGCGCTGCTGCTGGCGGCGGGATATTCGGGAATGATCAAGGAAGGGTCGCTGCATCAGGACCGCTCCTTCTTTGGGGTGCTGAAGGTCGAGGATAGCATCATCCGCTACCCGGAGGACCGCAGAGAACGCATGGATTACATGTTCCCGTACTGGCCGGTCTACCGCCTTGTTCACGGCACGACGCTGCACGGCAAGCAGTTCAAGGATCCGGACGTTCGCGACACACCGTTGTCGTACTACCATCGCACAGGCCCGGTGGGGCAGGTGTTCCGCAACTACAACACCGACCCCAAAAGAGCGTTCGCGGTGATCGGCCTGGGCACGGGGACAATGGCAAGTTATGGGATGCCCGGGCAGCGTGTTGATTTCTTCGACATTGACCCCGTGGTGGTGGGCATCTCGTATGACACCAACGAGTATTTCCACTTCGTCGAAGACGCCCTGAATCGCGGTGTGGAGGTCAGCCTTGTGCTGGGCGATGCCCGGTTGACGTTCGACCCACGCGGCTGGCGCGAACGCAAGAAGATCTCCGAGGCTCCAGCCTCCTCCCCGGTTCCTCCGATCGAGCTAGGCCCGAAGCAGAAGCGGTTGTTGCCGATGCGCAATCGGCCCTGGCACAAGCCGGACAAGAAGAAGTGGATCGCGACGGTTGACAGGCCCGACGGCGACGACAAGAAGGATGGCAAGGTGTCGTTTGAAGAGTGGGGAGGCACCCTGAAGGAATTCCAGGAGATCGACACCGACGGAGATGGCTTCATCACCCTGGAAGAGGTGAGCAAGGTGACGCCACCCGAACGGACCTACGCCGAAAAGCCTCTGACGTCGGACATGAAGTATCGACTCATCGTCGTCGATGCGTTCAGCAGCGATGCCATTCCTGTCCACCTGATCACACGCCAGGCATTGCAGATCTATTTCGACCGGCTCGAGGAGGACGGGATTCTGTGCGTCCACATCTCCAACCGTTACCTGGACCTTTTGCCGGTGCTGGCCAACATCGCCGCCGAACTGGGCATTGCAGGCAAGCACATGAGTGACGAGGCAGGACCTCCCGGAAAGAACGCCTCGCACTGGGTGGCTCTGACGCGGAAGGAGTCCAATCTGTCGAAACTGGTCAATGTGCCGCGCTGGCACAAGGACGAGGATCAACTGTCGTTGCTGGCCATGTCGCAGTTCCCCTCGATTGGCACGCCGGCACCGCTGGGGGAGAGCCCGCTCTCGGGCCTTTGTTATGCGATGCAGGCGCTGGCCCAGTGGCAGGCGACCAAAGCAGCGAAGGAGTCGGGCCGGCCTGGCGATCCGCACCTCGCCCTGTCTGACTGGGATCCGGTGGATACGACTCCCTATCTGGAATCGCTGGCCGAGAAGAATGCGCCAGAGATCGTCAAACAGAAGCAGTGGCTGGCGAAGATCGAGGAGGCGCTGGCGGAGGTCGAGGGACCGCTGGAGAAGATCCAGGAGCCGCTGGAAAAGGTCAGCAAACAGATTACCCAGATCGAACGAGAACTGGCCGGACTCGTCGAGCAGCTGAAAACCACGACCGGGGTCAATAAGCAGACCCTGGAAAAGGATAGGGTCAAGCTCCTGAAGGAACTGGCCGACTTGCGCAAACAGCGCGCGCCCCTCCAGGAGAAATACGAGCCGCTCAAGGCGAAACGGGACTGGTTGCTGGCGATGAAGAATAGCATCACGCAGCCTGAGTTGAAATATCCCAACGGACGCCTTGACCGGCTGGAAAGGGCTGCGAAGAGGGCACCGGAGAAGATAGCCAAGAACCGCCGGGTGGGCGTATGGACTGACGACTACTCGAACATTCTGGGCGTGTTCAACTGGTGAGTGTGCGGTTTTCGCACACCTCGACGCGCAGGTGTGCGGAACGCGCAAAGGCGAGTGGAGGATGTGAGTCCCCTCAGGGGCGTG
>JBFWSD010000932.1:0-3714 GCA_050248575.1 Gemmataceae bacterium | reverse complement strand
AATGGAAGGTGATCGACCTCCAGGATGGCACCGATCAGAAGCCGCCCGCCGGCGTTCTTGACATGATCAAGGTGACCATCACCGACGATCAGATCATCTTCGATTCGCTGGGCAAGAAACAGCCCGTCACCTTCAAGATCGACCCTGGCAAGAGCCCCAAGGAGATCGACCTGACCGCCGTGGATGGCCCGAAAAAGGGCCAAATCTTCCGCGGCTACTATTCCCTCGACGGTGATACTCTCAAGCTGTGCGTCAGCGAGAAGCTCAAGGACCAGCGGCCCAAGGCCATGAAAGCCGATCCCGACACTGGGACAGCCATCATGGTTTTGAAGAAAGTCAAAAAGTAAGCGACCCCAGGCGCTTCGCCGAAGGTATCGGTGCCGCTCAACTATCAACTCGAGCGCGCGGGCAAGCCGTTCAGCCTGCCCGCCGGGCAGCGCACCGCCATGCGCCTGCACGTGGTCCACGAGTTCACGCCCGCCCGCGAAGAATGAACTACCAGAACCAGTCGCCGCCCATGAAGAGGATGAAGGCACTGGCAAAGGAAAAGCCGCCGCCCGCCAACCAGAACCAGCGCGATTCAGTGGCCAGAAGACCCATGATGACGGCACCGACGCCGAGCACGCACAGGCCGCCGATGAGCAGCCAGGTCGACCAGTGTCGGCTGCCCTTGGCGGCGGCGGTCTCGGAGCGGCCGCGCCAGATGAATGTCCCGGTCACCACGGTGACCAGGCCGCCCACGACCAGGAAGCCAAGCATGCGGACGATCTCGAGGGGATCGTGATCGGCTTTGCGGAGCTGGTCGCGCGTCATCAGGATGCCGGCCACCATCATGGCCAGTCCGCAGAAGATGGTGAAGCAGCCGAACAGCTTGTTTTCGCGTCCGGCCCGCTTGCGGATGGGGTTGAAGCGCTCGTTGAAACGTTGCTGTTCGATCTCGGCGCCGAACTGTTCGAAGTCATTGGACATGGGGCGACCTCTTGGGTTTGGTGGGCCAGGCGCGCGATTCTCCACGCAGGAAATGGCTTTGCACAAAAACGGGAAATCAGCCATAATTGTATGCACTCAATAGGGCTAGAAATCAGCTGAGGACACACAAGATGTCCGAGTTCGTGGAGGATGATATCTTTCTGCCCGACGGGCGCTTGCGCCTCGAGCAGTATGACGACACGGCCCGCGCTGCCTTGCAGGCGGCCACCGGACTGGCCCGCGACACGCGCTGGGACAATGTTCGTAGCCCGCATGTCTTCATGGGCTTGCTTGCTTGCCCCGATCAACACATTGCCAACTGGGGCGAGCGGCTCGGGGCCGACCTGGCCAACGTGCTTGCCCTCTTCCAGGAGCTCTTCCATCGGGGCGCGAACGAACCCGAGGCGTACATTGCCCTGCATCGCGAGTTCCTTTCCGATAACGTGTTGCGGCTGCTGCGCGACGCGCATCAGCGGGCTCTCGGCTATCAGCGCGAACAGGTCTCCTCGATGGACATCCTCATCTGCATGCTGACGGCCCCTAACAACGTGGTCACGGAATGCTTCGAACGGATGAAGCAGCCGATCACGGCCGCCAAGCTGACCGAGCTGGCGGTGATGGCCGAGCAACAGGGTGCCTGATCGGCCCGCACACTCCTCCCAATCGTCAATCTCGACGGCGGCGCGGTGAAATCGGCCCCGGAGCGGCTCATCTGCTCTGGGAGATTATTTTTCCTGCGCATTACAATCGGGATGTGAACAGAACGGGCAAGCCCTTTCAGCGGGCGTGCCCCGAGAGGAGGTCATGATGTGCAAGCGATTGTTCGTGTGCCTGGCTGCGCTCGCATTGCTGGTGGCAGCGGGCTGTCAGTCCAGTAACTGCTGCCGCAAACCCTTGTTTCCGCGGTTGCGCAACCGGCTGAACCCGGGCTGCTGCAATGCGCCGGCGCCTGGTCCCATCGTGGCGCCGCCGGCCCCGGTGGGAATCGCGGTTCCCCCGTTGCCTCCGGCTGCCGCGCCTGGGGCGCCGCCCCCGTCGGGCGCTTACATTCCGCCGCCGGCTCCGCCTGGTGGAGCGTACAATCCGCCCCCCTCGAACTATGCGCCGCCGGTAGATTCGCACTCGTATCGTCCGATCGAGCAACAGCCGACCTGGACGCCGAGCACGAACTCGAACTACCCGCAGCAACAGCAAACGCAGCAGCCCGATCCGACACGCATCGGGGCCAGACTGTCGACGCCCATGCCCGCGGCGCCGAGCCCGGCCCCGAGCCGCGTTCAGCTGCAAACGCCCGAACCCCCGGTGGCGACGCGGCAGCCCGCTTCATTTCCGGTTGGCATTCCTGGCTTCGCCGCCGTCACCGAAGACGGCAGCCTGACGACCGGGCTGAAGCCGACGGGCCTCGACGGCTTCGACTGGCTGCAGCAAAACCGCTATCGCACCGTGCTGCACATCCTGGCCCCGGGCGAAAGCGACTCCACCGACAAGAAGATGGTCGAGAAGTACGGCATGCACTACCTGAATATCAACATGTCCCCCGAGAGCCTGACCCGGGCCGTCGAGGACTTCGAACGCATCGTCAACTCGAAGGTGCTGCACCCGCTGTTCGTTTACGACAAGGACGGCATGCTGGCGGGCAGCCTGTGGTATGTTCACTTCCGCAACCAGGGCTTGAGCGACCAGGCCGCCCGCGACAAGGCGTTGCCGCTCGGTCTCCAGGTCAATCCCACCGGCAGCAACGAGATCCTGTGGGTGGCCGTGCAGAAGTACCTCAGCGAACGCCGTCCCTGAGCGGGCAACCCTGGAACGTCGTCCCGTCTCTCCCTATCATTTAGGAAACGCAACCAGCAAGAGGTGCCGACGGGCACGCGGCCTGGCCGCCCGCCCGGACGGTGTTTGTCGTTTCCTGACATCCCTCGAAGCGACGCAGGAAGTCCGTCCGTGCTCATCAATTCCAGCCACAAGAGATGGTTCCTCGGCACACTACTGGCCACGGCGCTCGCGCTCGGGCTCTACTTCTATTTCGACTGGCAGATCCCCGGCGGGCTGACGGGCGGCACCACGGTCGGACTCTGGTTCGGCATCGCGGGCACCGCCCTGATGATCTATGCCGGCCTGCTCTCGGCCCTCCGCAAGGTGCCCACCTGGTGGTGGCTCGGGCCACGTTCCTTCTGGCTGCGCGGCCACATCTGGCTCGGCCTCTTCAGCGTCGTCTTGATCCTGTGTCATAGCGGCTTCAGCCTGGGTGGCCCACTCGAGGTGGCCCTGTGGATCGTCCTCGGGCTGGTCATCCTCACCGGCATCTACGGGCTGGCCCTGCAGCAGTTCCTGCCCCGTGCCCTCACGGTACGCATCCCCAACGAAGCTCCCTACGAACAGATCCCGCACATGTGCCGCGTCATGCAGCGCAAGGCCGAGAGCGTCTTGCACACCGTGTGGGAGCAGGTCGACAAGCTGCCCGCGGCCAGCATCCAGCTGTCGCAGAACCTGATCGGCGCCAAAGGGCAGCTGCAAGAATTCTACGAGCGCGAGATCCAGCCCTTCCTGCAAGAGGAATACCGCCGCAGCGCGATGCTGGCGAACGCGACCAAGTCGGAGACCGCCTTCTCGCGGCTGCGTTCCTTGCCCGGCCTGGCGGACGTCAAGGACCGCGTCACCTCCCTCGAGGAACTGTGCGACGAACGCCGCCTGCTCGGCGAGCAAGAACGCCTCTGGCACTGGCTGCACGCCTGGCTGCTCCTGCAC
>JBFWSD010000931.1:0-3716 GCA_050248575.1 Gemmataceae bacterium | reverse complement strand
ACCGACCCCGCAACGGGCCGCAGCGCCCGGTTGTCAACGAACATTAGCGCCCCGCCCGTACTTCCTCGAAGTCGAGCACGTCGCCGTTCTTCTCCTGGCGATGGTAGACCGTGCGGTGCGGGAACGGAATCTCGATGCCCAGTTCGTCGAAGCGGTTCTTGATGCGGCGGAGCAGTTCGCGCTTCACCACCCATTGCTTCAGCGGGCGGGTCTTGATGAAGAACTTGATCATCACCGCCGAATCGGCAAAGGCGTCCACGCCCAGCATTTCCGGATCGTCCAGGATCAGGTCGGCGAACGACGGGTCTGCGCGGAGCTCGCGGCCCAGCTCGAGCAAGACGCGGATCACGTCGTCGACGCTCTCCTTGTAGGCCACGCCGATGTCGAACAGCGCCCGCGACCAGCCGTGAGTCAGGTTGCTCACGCTGTTGATCTGCCCGTGCGGGAAGAAGTGTACGGTGCCTTCCAGGTCGCGGATCACCGTGATGCGCAAGCTGATCTGCTCGACCAGCCCGGTGGTGTCGCCGATGCGGATGATGTCGTTGATGCCATATTGATTTTCGAGCAGGATCATGAAGCCGTTGAAGTAGTCCTTCATCAGGTTCTGGGCGCCGAAGGCGAAGGCGAGGCCGACGACGGCGGCCCCTCCCATCAACGGAACGATGGGCACGCCGATTTCCTCCAAGATCATGATGCCGCCGCCGATGAGCAGGATCAGGGTGGCGGCATTGTGCAAGACGCCCGTGAGAGTGCGGGCCCGGTTCTCGCGCTCCACGGTGTTGGCCGTGCCCCGGCCGCGCCGCACCATCAGCATGATGAGATGGCGCTCCCCGATCCGGGCCAGGAAGAGCAAGACCAGCACACCGAAGACGATGAAGAGCAGCTTGGGCCCATGCTCGATGGCCCAGCGCATCATGTTGCGCAGTGCGAAGGGATTCTCGAGCCGGGCCAGCTCTCTTTGCGCCGCTTCCGCTTGCAGCCGCTGATGCTCGGCTTCTTGCAGGGCCACGATCTGCTCGGTCTGCAAGACGGCCACTTCGCGTTGCAGGTCATCCAGACGTTGCGTGCGGTCGCGCACTTCCTGGCGGGCTTCGCGCGCTTGCTGATCGGCTTCCTGGCTAGCCTTGTAGAGCTTGTCGAGCACGTCGGGCTTGGCGCCGGCCTCATTTTGCTTGCGTAACGCTTCCTGCACTTGCTGCTGGCGGGCATAGGCCACGTCGGCCTTCTCGCGGGCCAGTTGCAGCAGCTTGCGTTCGTTGGCGATGTTCTTGCGCAACAGGTCGAGTCGGTCCTGGATGGACTTGGCCTCGGCCTGGGCCGCCTCGGCCGTCTCCGCCTTGCTCTTGGCCTCTTCGCGGGCCTTGGAAACTTCCGCGGGCTCGGGCTTGCCGTTCGTTTCCACGGGCGGCTTGCCCTGCTCGGGCGGCTTGCCCTTCTCGTCCGGATTCTCCGGCGCGACCGGCGTCTCCAACTTGCCGTTGATCAGCTTGTCGAGGGCCGCCTTGTCCTTCTCGATCTTCTTCTCCAGCCCGTCGACCGTGTCTTGCAGCGTCTTGCGTTGCTTGACGAGGACATCCAGCCGCTCGCGGGCGAGCAGACGCCGCTTGTCGAGCCCCGCCAGCTCTTCCTGCGCAGTCTTGAGCTCATCGGGCGTGCCCTTGTCTTTCAGATCGTCGAGGGCCTGCCTGGCCTCGGCCTGCTTCTTGTCGAGAGCGGTGTACGCCATGCTCGCCTTGTCCACCTCCTTGTCGAGCTTGGCCATCTCCTCTTTGTTCTGAGTAAGGGCCTGACGGTCCTTCTCGATGAGTTCCTGGAGCTTGGCGATCCGTTCTGGCTCGGCCAGCTCGTCGAGCCCGGGAGCCTGGGCGTCATCGGCCGCCTTGGCCGCCACCGCCAGCGCCAGGAGCAGGAACATCAAGCCGCAACTTCTTGTCAGGCGCAGACCAGCAAGCATCGTCGCCTCCCTTTCGAAAGCGTGACCCTCCGTGACGGGTAGTGGAGCGATTGCGAGTAGGTGACCGACAGACACGCCGGACACGTAGTTAGCAGGCTTTCCTTGCATCATCAATGTGATGACTGCGAGCCATGTGAGCAGTCGCTGTGCCAACGATTCAGAATCGACCGTGCAGGCAGATCTTGCGAAATCGACATTAGTTCTGCCACCATCGATAGTTGGACAGAAACTGCCTCTATTATTCTAACCGCTGCGGAGGGCGGAAACAAAGCAACAGGTGCCGGCCTTGCCCGGATCGTTAATGTAACATTATACCCAGAAGCAAGTTAAGGCATTCGTTTGCGCACTTTTGTCGCGCCACGACCTGCCGTTTGACCTAAAATAAAAAACAGAAATGACTTATGGAATCCGTACATAGGTGTTCATTGCGCAAAGCGGGCCGACTTTGCAAGAAAAACCGGCACATCCTTGTGAGTTGCCCCAAACCGCTCGATAATGTCGCCGGAACGAACCCCATGATCCACGAGGACGACCACCATGATGCGCACCCTCTTCGTGACCGCACTGATGTCGTTGCTGGCGACGCCAGGGCAGGCTGCCCCCAAGAAGCTCTTGCTCATCGGGCAAGGTCCCGACGGCCATCCCCCCGCGACGCATGAATATCTGCCCGGCGTCAAGATCGTGCAGAAGCTGCTCGAGAAGTTGCCCGACCTGGAGATCACCGTCGTCAATGCGAACGAGCCGTGGAAGGATGGCCCGGAACTGATCGAACGCTCCGACGCCGTGGTGATCTTCGTCTCGGAAGGGGGCAAGTGGCTGCAATCCGATCCGCGCCGCTTGAAGGCGCTTCTGGGCGTGGTCGATCGGGGTGGCGGCGTGTCGGTGCTCCACTGGGGCATGGGCACGCGCGAGGCCGCCAACATCGAGGGCTGCCTCAAACTCTATGGCGCTTGCCACGGCGGGCCCGATCGCAAGTACAAGGTGATCGAGGAGGCCGAGGTCGCGGTGGCCCCTAAGCATGCTGCCACCACGGGTCTCGAAGACTTCAAGATCAAGGACGAGTTCTACTATCAGCTCAAGCAGACGAAGGAGAAAGGGCTGGTGCCTCTCTTGACGGTGCCGATCGACGGCAAGCGCGAGCTGGTGGCCTGGGCCTGGGAACGGCCCGCGGGGGGTCGAGCCTTTGGCTTCAGCGGTCTGCACTTTCACGACAACTGGTCGCGTCCCGAATACCGTCGCCTGGTTGCCCAGGCCGTGTTGTGGACGCTGAAGCTGCCCGTGCCCGAGAAAGGGCTCAACGTCGACATCGCCGAAGAAGCCCTGCGCTTGAAGTAATTGTTGGAGTCCCGGCTTTGGCCGGAGGGATAGAGATCCCCGTCATCATCCGGGCCCGCTCGTGTGCAGAACGACTGCGCCGATAACCAACCACGCCGAACCACGGACTAAATGACACTTAAACTTTTCCTGTGCCTATCGACCACGGTCTGGCAGTCCGCGCCGGCCGCGTGGTAGACTCCCTATCGTTCGAGGAAGACCAATAGGTTTTTCCCAGTACCCCGCCGGCGGCCTTCCTGGCCGCCACGTCTCCGCAAAGGAGCGACATCATGCGACGACTCGTGCTCGTTCCGTTGGCCTGTTTCGCCCTCGCGCTCCCCGTGCGGGCGGAGGAAGCACCCGCCAGCCCGTCCTTTCATCGCCATGTTGTCCCGGTCTTCAGCAGGCTGGGCTGCAACGCCGGCGTCTGCCATGGCGCGGTGAAAGG
>JBFWSD010000930.1:0-3719 GCA_050248575.1 Gemmataceae bacterium | reverse complement strand
GCGAAGATGTGCACTGCAGACTAACATGCGCTCACTCCCCGTCGTCGTCCTAGCACGACTCTTCTTGGCAAGCACGCAGGCGCACGCCGCCGACGAGGCCAAGAAGGTGCCCATCATCCTCGATCTCGATATCGGCACCGATATCGACGACACCTTCGCGCTGGCGTTCGCGCTGCATTGTCCGGAGATCGAGCTGGTGGGAGTGACCAGCGTGTCGGGCGACACGCTGGCCCGGGCCAAGATGTGCTGCCGCATGCTCGTGGCCGCGGGCCGCAAGGACATCCCCGTCGCCGTCGGCGGGCCGCCCCAGCCCCCGCAAGACCTGCGCGGCGAACAGATCCAGTATGTCCGCCACGCCGCGGTCATCTTCAACCGGGCCGGCAAACCCATCAAGGAAGACGCCGTCACCTTCATGTACAACAAGCTCAAGGAACGCAAGGGCGAGATCACGCTCGTCTCCGTCGGGCCGATGACCAATATCGCCACCCTCCTTACCAAGCACCCCGATTGCAAGCCCTGGATCAAGCGGATCGTCTCCATGGGTGGCTCGGTGCGCGTGGGCTACAACAACAAGGCGCCGATCAGCCCGGAGTTCAACATCCGCTGCGATCCGAAGTCGGCCAAGGTGGTCTTCGAATCGGGCGTGCCCTTCACGATTGCCCCGCTCGACGCCACCACCATGCTCAAGCTCAACAAGGAACAGCTCGACAAGATCTTCCGCTCCAACTCGAACCTCAATCTTCAGGTCGAGAACCTGTTCCAGCTCTGGAACCAGACGTACCCGCCCACGATGTACGATCCGGTGGCCGTCACGCTGGCCTTCACCGAGAAGTTCTGCAAGATGGAAGACCTCCACATCGAGGTCGACGACAAGGGCTTCACGCGTGAAGGCAAGGGCAAGCCGAATGTGCGGGCCGCCACCTCCATCGACGCCGATGCCTGGCGGGCCTGGTTCGTCGACCGCTTCGCCGCCGACAAGGGCAATCACCAACCGCAGAAGGACACGCTCAAGAACCACTCCAAGCTGGTCGAGCGCGGCGGACTGCCCAACCGCGTCCACGCCTTCGAGGACTTCGAGACCGACATCGAAAAGCGCTGGTGGATGAGCGGCAAGGCCGAGACCAAGAACGTGGCCCACGGCAAACGCAGCGGCCGCTCCGTCCTCACGCAAGACTTCGACGACCTGCAGGGCAACATGAAAACCATGTGGCAGGGCATCGTCTTCAACCCGGTGCCCGGGCCGCCCATGGGCAAGAACCCGCGGCTCAGCTTCCGCTATTTCCTGAACGGCACCGACACCATGCGCGTGGCCGTCTACAGCCTCAGCAAGGGCTACCATCGCAACCTGCTCCTCACCGGCTTGCCGCAGGGCAAGTGGCTGGAGGGCACGGTCGACATGACACAGATTCGTCGGCCCGATGGCACGGGCGGCCCGCTCGCGGAAGATGAACGCATCGACGACATCCAGTTCTACACCGATCCCGGCACCGAGCTGCTGATCGACGACATCGTCCTCTACGATGCCGCCCCCGAGGGGGAGAAGCGGCCTTACCCGAGGAGCATTCTCTACACGGGCGTGTTCGACACGGGCAAGCAGGGCAAGGAATGGCCCGGCGACTTCGAGATCGTGCCCCACGAGAAACCGCTGACCTGGAAGGCCGCCAAGTCCATCGACAGCAAGGAAGTCGGCTCGCCGTGGATTCGCCTGTCGTTGCGCGGCCCGCGTCCGGCTGGCGACAAGACCCATCTCCGCTTCCGCTACAAGCTGACGGGGGCCGACACGCTGAAGGCGGAGCTGAACAACAAGACGCAGAACAAGCTCCACACCGTCAATCTCACGGGCCTCAAGCAAGGCGAGTGGGCCGAAGCCTACGTCGACTTTGCCAAGGCCGAGACCAGCCCGAAGAAGGGGGACGGCATCGACGAGATCCGCCTGATTGTGCCTACCGGTGCCACGTTGCTCATCGACGACGTGCTGCTCTTCGAACCCGGCGAGTGACAGCCCGTTGATCGGGGCACGGATCGTCCGCAGTTGCCAGACGCAGGATTCTTGGCCGTGATTCTAAATCGTGCGCTGGCATCGTCCCCGTTTGCGCAATGGAAGCCCTTGTCGCGTTTCCTTTATCGGTTGCAAGTTCATGACTTGCGCCGAAACGCCTGCTTCGCTAGGCAAAAAGTGCGCAAAGGAATTCCTCAAGTGGCGATGGTTACACGACTTGCGTAAGTGATGTTGACACAGCTTGCCACGCGGGGACTGTGCCAATCGGTATCTGGATGAACCACACCTCCAAGGGCACGAGCCCGGCATCAGCATTGATGGCATTCAACACCTCCGTTTGCGGCGCGCACACACGGTCGCCGCGCTGTCGCTGCGCGCGACGGGCCAATTTCCCATATACTGCGCCGGCCCGGGGACAAGTACGTGTCAGGTGTGTCTGTTCACGAGCCCGGCAGCAGCATCGATGTCGCCGAGCTGTCGCTGCGCGCGACGGACCAATTTCCCATATACTGCGCCGGCCCGGGGACAAGTACGTGTCAGGTGTGTCTGTTCGTCAATTCGCCCGCGGATGATCGCGGACTGCGTGCGTGGATTCTCGCAACGCGGCGAAGCCGCAACCAAATCTTCCATCAAAAAACGCCCGCGGATGGACGCGGACTGCGTGCGCGGATTTTCGCGGATCTGTCGCGGCAGATTATCACGTTTACCGACGTTGCGCGCATCCGCGCACGCAGTCCGCGTCCATCCGCGGGCGAACTGGGCGATTTTCCTCGCCGGATTCTCAGCTCGGGTGGTTGTGGCGGTAGATGATGACGCGCAGGCGTTCGAGGGTGACGAGCCCTTCGGGGACCAGCTGGTCGAGCACGGGCAGGAACGCGGCGATCTTGCCCGGTTCGTCGACGATCTCGATGATCATGGGCAAGTCTTCCGAGACGCGCAGGATCTTGGCGGTGTGAATGAGGCTGTGGCTGCCAAAGCCCAGGCAGCCGCGCAGCACCGTGCCTCCCGCCAGGCCGGCGCGGCGTGCTTCCTCGACGATCACTTCGTAGAGCGGCCTGCCCTCGTGCTTGTCCGACTCGCCAATGAAGACGCGGAGGAGTTCCGACTCGGATGGTTGCTTCATGGTTGGGGTAGCCTCGCTTCGATACCGATGCTTGCACTGTGAGTCTACCACATTTTGCGCAGCGAATCGCCAGGATGAACCCAAGGAAAGGGATGCCCGGAGGCTCAACGGACGCGGTAGCGGTCGACGATGTCCTCGTTCAGCTCGATGCCCAGGCCCGGAGCTTCTGGCACGCTGATGTCACCAGCGACAACCTTGAAATCCTGCTTGGTCAGATACTTGCGGAGATCACCCTGCTCCACGCAATACTCGAAGTAGTGCGTGTTGGGCAAGGCGGCGACGAAATGAAGCGAGGCCGCAATGTTGATGCCGGTCTTGTTTCGCTCCTTCGAGCCACGCCGTCGAGAATCTGGACGGTGACACGGCCCGCTCGATCTGGAAGGAGACCACCACCGGCATGTTGGATGAACTGCTGCCGAAGAGATTCACCTTGCCTCGATCCGCTGGACTTGGAGATGTCGCTGCTGGCGGAGACCGTGAACCACCAATGAAGCCCGACCGCCGAAACCGAAAAAGAAACGTTCACGGCGAGGGAAGTGAATCCTAACCGATCGCGTCGTTAATCGCTCACTCTCTCCTCGGTTTCATCCTTGAAGG
>JBFWSD010000929.1:0-3720 GCA_050248575.1 Gemmataceae bacterium | reverse complement strand
TCGGCGACGACGGCATCGAAACTGGGAGAGTTCGAGGGGCCGTAAACCCTCCCGGCGTCTCACCGACCGCCAACCTTGGCTGCTTCCGCAGCTAACCATCTTGGAGAACCGCCGGATACGCTGTGTACGTCCGGTGGTGTGGGAGGACGGGGGCGGCAACGCCCCCTCCTACCCGATGGCCAGAGGGAAGCGCACCAACCCGACGCGTGAGCGCGGGAAGAACACCTCGCTCACGCGTCGGGTTGGCGACAAGGACTAGCGCGAGGTTTGGCGGTTGTCGAGAGGCGTGCTGACCACGGTCTCGGTCGCCGGGCGGTAGCGTACTGCCTCCGGGCGGAAGGACAGGCTGTTCACCGGCTTCATGTAGTCCCACGCATCGCGGGGCTGCATCGAACGAGGCGCCACGGGCCGCGGCGTCGGCGCTCCCTCGTCCAGCATCGGCATCACCGGCTGCACCGGCATGATGAACTCCACGTTCGCGGCCACCTGCATCAGCTCGTAGCCCAGCGTGGCCAGCGTCAACTCATGCGTCGGCAGGCCATAGTGCTTCACACCGCCGATGTGGTGGTTCTCGGCCACATCCAGCTCTTCACCGACGAAGATACAGCCGTCCGAGTAGAAGTTGACCACGCGCTGCACGTTGCCGGGCACCGCTTTCTCGTTGTTGAAGACGGTGACGCCGTCGACATAGACGAGCAGGTCGATGTTGATGCCGTCGTGGGCCACGCTGCAGGCCACCTTGCGCACCGCGTCCGCGCCCAGGCTGTAGCCGATCAGCACGAAGTGGGCATCCGGCTCGCATTCGTGGATGCGGCGGATCTCGCTCGTGTACCAGTGCGTGTAGAAGAACTGCCCGTAGTAGGTCTTGAGGAAGCCGAGGTCCACCAGGTAGTTCTTCAAGGTGCGGAAGTTGGCACAGTTGGTGGGATCGTAGCCGTTGACGAGAAAGACGTAGACCTTGCCGCGCGCCGCGGGGGGCAGACTCTGGCACGATTCGACCACGTTCGGGATGGCGCAGGCACTGTACTGGCACGGCAGGCAACCGCCCCCCAGAAGGGCCGCCAGCAGCCCCAGCATCACTGTCCTGTGCAGTTTGCTTGCTTCCATGTCGATGACCTCGCCGCAGAATCGCGCCAATCGTTCCGGTCTTCTTCATCGTCACATCCCGAATGGGACATGAATTCCTTTTGGCCAGTGGGGGGTGCAGCTCGGGCGCGTCGTCGACATTCGACCGGAAGTTCGAGCGCAGCAGTTACTGCTTCCCTTCAGGCCGAACCGGCGTCACAATGCTATTTGCCCGTTCCCACCTGGTTGCGCCTACAGAGGAGATGTGATGCACACCCTCAGGTTCTTGCTCCTTGGAGTCATCGTCTTCCTGGTCCCGCAGACGGCCTGCAGCGACGACAAGGAGGCCGAGCCGCGCTCCGTCGCCAAGCTGGCGGAAGCGGCCCGCCAGTCGCTCGTTGTCATCACTTTCAACGACCGTGACGACAAGAAACAAGGGCTGGGCACCGGCTTCGTCGTTTCCGAGGACGGGCTCATCGCCACCAACCTCCACGTCATCGGCGAGGCCAGGCCGATCCAGGTCGAACTCGCCGACGGCAAGCGGCACAATGTCGTCTCGGTGCACGCTTCCGATCGACATCTCGACCTGGCCCTGATCAAGATCGACGTGAAAGGGCTCAAGCCGCTGCCCCTGGGCGATTCGGACAAGTTGAAGCAAGGGCAGCCCATCGTCGCGCTGGGCAATCCGCACGGGCTCAAGTACAGCGTGGTCAGCGGCGTGGTCTCGGGGCATCGCGAGGTCGACGGCCGCAACATGATCCAGGTGGCCATCCCGATCGAGCCGGGCAACTCGGGCGGCCCGCTCATCGACCTCGAGGGCCGTGTGCAAGGCATCGTCACCATGAAAGACCTGGTCACACGCAACCTGGGCTTTGCCATGCCCGTCAATCTCCTCAAGAACCTGATCAAGAAGCCGAACCCGGTGCCGATGAAACGCTGGCTGACCATCGGCACGCTCGACCCGGCCGAGTGGCAGATCGTGCCCGAGAGCAAGGTAACCGAAGGCATCGACGGCGGCGCCATCCAGTGGCGGCAACGTGCGGGGCACGTGTCGGTTTCCGGGCTGGGAGCGGGATTCGGCGGCCGCGGACTCTGCCTGGCCAAGGAGAAGGTGCCCGAGGTGCCCTACGAGGCCGCGGTTTACGTGAAGCTCGACAATGAAGGGGGCGCGGCCGGCCTCGCTTTCCAGTCGGACGGCGGCGACAAGCACTTCGGCTTCTATCCCTCCTCGGGCAAGCTGCGGCTGACCCATTTCGAAGGGCCCAACGTGTTTGCCTGGAAGATCCTTCGCAACGAGGCCAGCCCGCACTATCGCGAAGGGGACTGGAATCATCTCAAGGTGCGCGTCGAAAAAGACAGGCTGGTCTGCTACGTGAACGGCGAGCTTTGTTTCGAGCAGAAAGACCTGAAACTCGGCGGCGGGCTGGCCGGGCTGGCCAAGTTCCGCGATACCAAGGCCGAGTTCAAGGGCTTCCGCGTCGCCAAGGAACTGCCCGCACTCACGCCGCCCCCCGAGGTGATCGCGCGCGTGAACAAGAGCGTGGCCGATCTCGATCCGAAAAAGCCGCTCGAAGCACAGCTGGTCGACAAGCTGTTGCCCGATGCGCCGGCGAGTGTGGATGCGCTGCGCGATCGAGCCCGCTTGCTCGAGCAACAGGCGGCCCGCCTGCGCGACCTGGCCCAGGCCGTGCATCGCCAGCGCGTGTCGGGCCAGCTGCAGAAGCTGTTTGCCAGGAAGGAAGACGAGATCGACCTGTGCCACGCCGCCTTGCTGATCGCCTGGCTCGACAACGACGAGCTCGACGTCGAGCACTATTTGAAGGAGATCGAGCGAATGGCCCGCGATATTCGCGCCGGGCTGCCCAGGGACGCCGATGAACAGGCGAAGCGGGCCGCCCTCGACAAGTATCTCTTCGCCGAGCGCGGCTTCCACGGCAGCCGCACCGACTATTACAACCGCTCGAACAGCTATCTCAATGAAGTGCTCGACGATCGCGAAGGGTTGCCCATCACGCTGTCGGTTCTTTACATGGAGCTCGGCCGCCGCCTGGGGCTGAAGATCGTGGGCGTGCCGCTGCCCGGCCACTTCGTCGTCCGCCACGAGCCAAGCAAAGGGCCGGGCCAGCTCATCGATGTTTACGAAGGGGCCAAATCCCTCTCGCGCGCGGACGCCGACAAAAAAGTGAAGGACATCACCGGCGAAGGCCTGACCGATGAACACTTGAAGGCGGCCACCAAGAAGGCGATTGCCACGCGCATGCTCCATAATTTGATGAGCCTGGCCCGCACGGATCGCGACGTGCCCGGCATGCTGCGCTACGAGGAAGCCACCCTGGCGATCACACCCGACTCGGGCGAAGACCGCATCATGCGTGCCCTGCTGCGGTTCCAGTCCGGCGACAAGCCCGGCGCCCGCGCGGACGTGGACTGGATCCTGAAGAACAAGCCCGAAGGCATCGACCTCGACAAGGTCGAAGAGCTGCGGCAATACATCGAACGGGAGTGAATATCGCCCGCGGATGGACCTGGCGCGTGAATCCGCGGGCGAAGCATGACTTGTCACGTTACCTTCTTGAGCTTGGTAACGCGGCCGGTTTGCACCCATTCGACGACGAAGATGGTGCCCGCCTTGTCGAAGCAGGCGGCGTGCGGGTG
>JBFWSD010000928.1:0-3737 GCA_050248575.1 Gemmataceae bacterium | reverse complement strand
AAGGTGAGCGGCCTGGCCTGGCTGTCGCCGTGCGCGATCGTGCTCGCTTCCACCATGTCGCGCGCGGCGAACAGCCCTTCGAGGAACGCACGCCGTTCGAGCGTGCTCTTCGGGTGATAGCGATCCATGCTGGCCACGTCGATGCGGCGGACGCCCGAGCCCAGCAAGCGATCCAGCATGGACTCGTCGAGAAGGTCGCCGTTCGTCTGCACCATGAGGGTACTGCGCGTGCCGTAACGCGCCTGCAGGCGGTCCAGTGCGTGGAAGAGCAACTCGGGCCAGACCAGCACTTCGCCCCCCGAGAGGATGATACGATCGACCGGCACTTCCTCCGGATCGGGCAGGTGGCCGACGCAGCTATCGATCTGGTCGATGGTCAGCCCGGGCGCACCGGGGGCGGAGTTGTTGTAACAGTGCGGGCACTTCTGGTTACAGTCCCGCGAGATGACCCAGTAGATGGAATCCATGCTGGCGCCCGGAGTTTCCCTGGATTGTAATCGGAATGGGCGCAGACTGCCCATGCTAATTCAGGTGAAGGCGAAGCCGGTCGGACTCGGCCGGCAAAGTCGCGGCCCGACACTTCCACGATTGCCTTTTGGCCCCGCGTGGTGGAGAATTCCCACTACATCGTTGCTCCACTCCACCGCGAGGTCCACATGGAACAACTGCAGCAATACCTGCAGCAGCTCGAATGGGACAAGTTGATTCCCGAGTTCATCGGCAAGGGGCTCGGATTCCTGTTCGGCTTTGCCGCCAGCTGGTACCTGCTCTTTCGCCGCCGCTTGCAAGAGCTGCGCCGGCTGCAAACGGGCGACTCGGACGACGTCCTCTTCCAGATGCATCAGCTGGTGCCGGTGGAAGGAAGCGACGAGGTCACGCTGATCTTCCGCAATCTCGGGCCGCGCACCACGGTCAACTCGCTTTACGACAACGAGGCGGCCCGCAACCTCGTCAAGGACCTGGCTAGCAAGACCACCATTCAAGATCCTATCCTGCGCACCGAGGGCACCATGGGCTTCGAGGTGCTCAACGATGCCTTCAGCTACATCGCGGGCCACCTGGCCATCTCTCCCTTCCCACGCGAGCAGTGGCTGTTCGTGATGACGTGTGAGGACCGCCAGGTCGTCCGCAAGAAGTGCGTGCGCTGCTTCCTGGTCAAGCCGGCAGACATGGCCCGCTTCGCGGAGTCGCGCTGGTGCCTGAGCAAGGTCCGCGTGGAAAAGCCGTGGCACGCCATCCGCATCACGGCCCTGCACCGGATCGCGCTCTACTGGAAGCAAGAACAAGAACTGATCAAAAACGAGCCCAAGGACGATTTGCATTTGCCGCTAGTCGACAAGCAGATGCGGCACGAGCGCGTGCGTATGATGTCGGTGGGCATCAGCCCCGACGAGAAGATCGTGGGCGAGCCGCTCAAGGTCGACTGGGAAACACTGATGGCCCGGCTGAAGGCGCTGGGGCTGGAAACGAAGAATTGACCGGAGAATAGCGGGATACGGGAGTCGAACCCGTCTCACAGCCTTGGGAAGGCTGGGCACAGCCGATATACCAATCCCGCAATCTGACTTGATTCTACCTTGCGGCAGTGCGTTTGCAAGCGGTCACGGCTTCGTAAACAGGGCCGGATCGATCTTGCCCCCGAGGCTCGCCTCGACCACGTTCAACTCCCGATCCGGTTCGGCGTCACGCAGCTCCAGGATCCGCGTGGGCAGCACCGCCCCATCGATTCTCTTGAATCGCGAGAAGGTCTTCGACATCACCACCTTCTTGTCGCCGGGCAGGTCGATTTCCTTGCTGAGCTTGATCAGCCGCCCGTTGCCCTGGTCGAAGTAGAAGATCACGGTGCCCCAGTCGGGAGATTCGACCTCGACAACGGCGGCCGGGCTGCCATCGATCACTTCATCTTCGAGTCGGACCACTGGCAACTCGTCCTGGCGAATTTGCAATAGCTTGTGGAAGGGAGACAGGATCGGCTCGACACCCTGGGGGACTTCCCCCTGGCGGTGGAAACTGCCGTCGGGCTGTTGCTGCCACGATTCCCCGGCGGGCAGCAAATAGACTTGTGTGATGCTGTGACCGGGCAGCTTGATGTGCAAGGTGGCACGCACCTTGTCGCCACGATCGAACGCTTCCTCCCATTGGAACGGACGAATCGGGGTCAGGCTTTGCCGGTCGAGCTTGAGGGCCGTTCCCTTGACGGTGCCGGTGCGGGCACGCCGGAGAGCCGTTTCCCCGCCATGGGCTTCGATGGCCCGCTGAATGACGCTACTACCGCCGCGGCCCGAACGATTTTTGATGCTGGCCAGCCCGATGTAGCCCGCCAAGAGGAGCAAGCCAATCGCCAGGAGTAACAGCAGTCGTCGCAGGGTAGTGCCAAGTTTCATGGCCGTCTCGGGTGAGGGATACAAGGTGAGAGATAGCTTAAGGGGGATTCAAGGTTGCCGCCAGTAGCCAGTTGACTGCGCGGCCTGGGCAGGTGCGGCAGAAGAATATGACCAGGCAACAGGCGAAGTTGGGGAACCCCCGCAGCTGTCAGCTGTCCAGAATGAAGGACTGGCGAAGACATCCACGAAAATCTGATGAATATGCCCAATTTTCCCCAAGCTGTGCTTGACGGACTTCCGACTTATCTTGCATGCTATCATGGGGATCTGATAGGTTTACGCCTTCGTCCTCGGAGCAGGAACCAACGCATGGGAATCAACAACTCCACCATCCGCCAGGCCGGCGTCATTCCGATCCGTTCGGGCCGCATCTGCCTGGTGACGTCGAGCAGTGGCCGACGCTGGGTGGTGCCAAAGGGCTGCATCGAATCGGGCCAGACCGCCGGTGAGGCCGCCCTCCAGGAAGCCTGGGAGGAAGCCGGACTCATCGGCGTCCTACAGCCTGAACCCATCGGCAGTTACGTCTACCAGAAATGCAGCATGCTCCACCTGGTCACCATGTTTGTCATGGACGTGACCAAGGTTCACGACGACTTCCCCGAAGCCGACCTGCGCTCGCGCCAGTGGTCCACGGTCAATCGGGCCCTTGTCACTCTCGATGAGCCCGGACTCTGCCGACTCATCCGCAAGATCTATTCCAGCGGTTTGATTGCCAGCCGCTAGTCGACGCTATTCCACGCGCTCCCCATCGCAAGTTAGCTCATCGGGAATTCGAACTGGGCGTTCACGCGCATGGCCGCCTCGTGCGGGCAAGCGTTCACGCAGGCGGGCACCTTGCCCGGGTTGTCGCTGCACAGATCGCAGACGACAGCCCGCTCGGTGACCAGCTTTTCGGTCACTTCTTCGGCCACTCCGGCGGCCATCGCCACCTTGGGGATCTTGTCGAGGCGCAGCCTGAGCAGCAAGTTGTCCTTGAAGCTGGGCGTGACGCGGACGGCAATCACGTTGCGGCCCGAGCGGAGAACTTGCTTGCCCGAGGGGGTCGGCGGTGGGGGCGGCGGCGCCTTGGCGGCGGGCGGCGGCGGGGCCGCTGCCGGCATCAAGGTCGGCTTGGGCGCCGGGGCAGGGGCGAGCGTCCGCCTGGGAGGAGGCTCCTTCTTTCCCGCTTCCCCCTTCCACAGTGCTTGCACGGGCTTCGCGATGGTCGGCGGACGGTTCATCGAAATGGAAGCTGCCGTGGCCATGGGCGCCGCAGCAGGCGGTGGAACGGGGACTTCTACCTTGGCGGCGCCTTCCACCTTGGCCGGGGCCGCCGGCTTGGCCGGGGCCGCCGGCTTGGCCGCTGCGGGCGGG
>JBFWSD010000927.1:0-3742 GCA_050248575.1 Gemmataceae bacterium | reverse complement strand
GTGCCGGGCTGGAAGCCCGCCTTGTGGACGAAGTAGTTGTAAGCCTGCGTCGACAGGCAGAAGAAGACGGCCGCGCCGAGCTTGCGCGCTTGCCCTTCGGCGAACTGCACCAGCCGTGCGCCGATCCCCTGATTCTCGTAAGCAGGATCCACGCAGACGCAGTACAGCTCCGCCTTGTTCTCGGGCTGATAATGATGCAGGGCCGCGCAGGCCACCGGGTTGCGGTCCACTTCGAAGACATAGAAGTCGTCGAGCAGCCGATCGATCTCGGCGCGGGGCCGCCGCAGCAGTTCTTCGCTCTCCATGGCGGCGCGCAAGAGCGCGAAGATCGTCCGCACGTCTTTCTTCTGCGCCTTGCGGATCGATTGATACTCGTTGGTGTGGATGAGCGTGCCGATGCCCTCATTGGAGAAGACCTCGGCAAGCAGCCCTTCCTCGACGCGGCCGTCGATGATGTGCACGCGCGGCACGCCGCCGCGCGCAGCCCGGGCGCCTTGTTCCAGCTTGGAGACGACCGCGCGGGGCACCTCGGCGCGGCGGCGTTTGAGGATGTCCTCGGCCTCGTCGACGGTGAGCTGGCGGAGCAGGCGGCCCTCATCTTCGCCCGCGACGGGGTCGCCGGGCTGCTCCGGTGCGGGCGCGCCCGTCATCAAGCGAATCCCCTCGTGCGCGGTCAGGTAGATCAGCTTGACCGCGTGCAGGGCACGGGCCACCTCCACCGCGACCGCATCCGAGTTCAGTCGATAGGTGTTGCCCTCGCCGTCCAGTCCGAGCGGGGGGATGACCGGGATGATGTCTTCCTCGATCAGGTTGTTGAGCATGACGGTGTCGACGCGTTCGACGCGGCCCGTGTACTGGTGGTCCACGCCTTGCAGGATGCCGGCGGGATGAGCGACCAGCGCGTTGCTGACGGCCCCGCGCAGGTCGGTGGCGGCCAGGCCCGACAGGATCTCGTGCGCGACACGGTTGGCGGCAGTCAGCGCCAGTTCCATGGTCGCGGCGTCGGTGATGCCGGTGCCGTCGATGTTGGTCGGAGTCTTGCCCGTCTGGTCGGCCAGCTTGCGAATCTGGTGCCCGGCGCCGTGAACCAGCAACACGCCGATGCGCAGGCTGCGCAACAGGGCGATGTCCAGCAACAGGTTGCCGAAGTTCTCGTCGTCGACGACCGCGCCATCGAGGGCGATCACGAAAGTCTTGTCGCGAAAGCGCGGCACGTAGCGAAGGATCTCGCGCAGATCGGTGAGGCGGAGCATGGGAGGAAAACCAGAAACCAGAGACTAGAAACCAGAACAGAAACGCGAACGGTGTCTATTCTCTGATTTCTCATGTCTGATTTCCAGCGTCTGGGGCAGGATGAAGTCGAGCGTGGCCCGCGCGCGGCACTCTTCGGCAGCTTTTGGTGACAAATATACAAAAATTCACATAACCGACATTGAAGTCTTCATACCCCGTGGGATAATGAACAGAAGAACACTTACACGGGGAGGATGCATCATGGTTGCCCTGTCCTTGCCGCTGCTGGCCAAACAGGAACGACGCACCAGCGGGCCGATTCTCCATGCGGCTCCTTTTGGCAACGACGACGAGGTCCTTAGCCTCAACCTGGCGCGAGGGTGTCTGCATCGCTGTGCCTTCTGCTCGGCGCGGGCTCATCGCTCGTATCCAGGCGACGATTACCTCTTCCTTTACGCCGATGCCCCGGCCCTGCTGGAGCAAGACCTGGCGCGGCGAAAGCGGTTGCCCCGGGCCGTCTACTTGTGCCCGGCGACGGATCCGCTGCCGCCCCTTTTTTCGATGCAGGTGCTGACGGCCCGCGTGGTCGAGGTGCTCGCGGCCCACAACATCGAAGCGTGGCTGATGACGCGCGGGTTCATCCGGCCCACGCCGCTCAGCTTGCTCGAACGGCAGCGCGACAAGATTCGCCTGACCATCGGCATGACCACGCTCGAGCGCGGGCTGCAGCGCGTGCTCGAACCGCTCGCGGCGCCGCCCCGGTTGCGTCTGCGCCAGATCGCCGAGCTCAAGCGGCGCGGCTGGCACGTTCAGGTTGCGCTCGAGCCGTTGATTCCGCACGTCACCGACACGCGGGCCAACCTCCTCGAGCTGCTGCAGGCACTGGCCCATCTTGGCATCCGCCAGGTGACGGCGGGCTACATGTTCCTGCGCCCGGGCATCGAAGAGAACGTGCGCGCTGCCCTCGAGCCGCTCAAACTCGAACGCAGGGTGCTCGGTGAATATGCGTCCGGGCCGATGCTCAAGAGCGAGTCGGTTGCCGCCGCGCGGTATTTGCCGCGCCGCTACCGGCAACGTGGCTACGCCTCGCTGGTGGCCCTCGGCTCCGAGCTTGGCGTGAACGTGAAGGTGAGCGGCGTGACCAATCCCGACTTCCTGCCAGTCAGGGTGCCACCCACGCCGCCGCCGGTGCGGCAGCCCTTGTTGCCGATGTTCTGAGTCGGCCCGGTCTCATAGAACGGAAGTGTCGTGCCCACCACAAACACGTGGCGGAAAGAGATGCTTCCCCCGGAACCGGCCAAGGTCGAGCTGAACTTGTGGATTGAAGGGCAAGCGCCGTGGCCCCGGCGGCGCGAGCCCATCACCATCGGCATCCCCTGGCCGCGCGGGCTCTTGAAGGACGAAGCCTCGCTCCTCCTCCTCGATCCCGCCGGGCAACCTGTCCCGTTGCAAGTGGGTACGCTGGAGAAGTGGCCCGATGGCTCGCGGCGCTGGACCTTGCTCGACTGGCAAGCCAGTATCGCGGCAGCGGGAGCTTATCGTCTGCGCGTGGCTGAGCCGGCCCGCTTGCCTGCGGACGCGCTGCAGCTCAGCCAGCAGGAGAGTTCCATTTCCATCGATACAGGAGCGGCCCGCTTTGAAGTGAAGCCGGGCTCGTTTCCCTTTGCCCGGGCCAGCGTCGCCGGACGTGAAGTCGCGGCGAAGTTCGGGCTGCGCGCCGCGGGCAAGGATCAGCCCGTTCACATCGAACGGGCAAGACTCGAAGAGAGCGGGCCGTTGCGGGCGGCGGTGTCGCTCGAGGGCACCGTGGGCAGCACGACTCCCCTCTTGAATCTGCGGGCCCGGCTCGAGTTCTTTGCGGGCTCCGCGACCGTGCGCGTTGCTCTGACCTTGCACAACCCGCGCCGCGCCCAGCATCCGGGCGGCATCTGGCAACTGGGCGATCCCGGTTCGGTATTCATCGAGAGTGCTGCTTTCACGGTGGGGCTGCCCGGAGTGACCGGGCCCGCCCATTACCGGCTGTCGCCCGAACCCGATGCGCCGTGGCTGGCGACGAGCGGGCCGATTGGACTTCTGCAAGCCTCGAGCGGGGGCGCGAACTGGCGCAGCCCGAATCATCGCGATCGAAGCGGGCAGGTCCCGTTGCCCTTTCGCGGCTATCGGCTGCAGATCGAGGGCGAAACCAAGGAAGGGCTGCGCGCCACGCCAATCCTCGCGTGTGCGCAGGAAGGGCAACAGGTGGCCCTCGCCATGCCGTACTTCTGGCAAAATTTCCCCAAGGCGCTGTCGGCGAATGATGGGCAGGTCACGCTCGCGCTCTTTCCGTTCCAGGAAGGATCTCCGCATGAGCTTCAAGGCGGCGAACAGAAGACGCATGTCTGCTACGCGGCTTTCGGGAAAGACGAGGTGACCGACGAGCCACTGGACTGGTGCCGCGCGCCGCTGTTTGCCCGCGCCCAGCCCGACTGGTACTGCGGCAGCGGCGCGGTTGCCTGCCTCTTGCCACGCT
>JBFWSD010000926.1:0-3745 GCA_050248575.1 Gemmataceae bacterium | reverse complement strand
GATCCTGTATCCCGACTATGCAGCAGTGTTGCCGAGTTTGCCGACATCTTGGAGGCGCTACCATGAGCAGCAAGGTCCCATTCCAGCCCAAGGGCTATCACACGGTCACGCCCTATCTCATTGTCAAGGAAGCCGCCAAGGCGCTCGATTACTACAAGAAAGCGTTCGGCGCCAAGGAACGGATGCGCATGGACATGCCGGGGGGCAAGATTGGCCACGCCGAGATCGAGATCGGCGACTCGGTCATCATGCTCGCCGATGAGTTTCCCGACATGGGCGTTCATGGCCCGGAATCGCTGGGGGGCACCTCGGTGAGCATCTTGATTTACGTGCCCGACGTGGACGCCACGTTCAAGCAGGCCCTCGATGCCGGGGGCAAGGTGGATCGGCCCATCGAGGATAAGTTTTACGGCGACCGCATGGGCAGCCTCGTGGATCCCTTCGGCCACAAGTGGAATCTGGGCACGCACAAGGAAGACGTTTCCGAGGAAGAGATGCAGCGCCGTCTGAAGACCCAGTTCGGCGACCAGTGAACGGCGGGAGCGCTGTTTCGCCTGAACACCTCGGCGTGTAGAATCGTGGTGGTTGGGATGGTTCATCCAGCGAGGAGACGATGAGCACGCTGACGATCCGGGACACGACCCTCTCGGGCGAGACCTTGAACGAATGGTCGCTCGACTTTCTCACCGAGAAGGTCACGGTGCGCGAGTTGATCCGCAGCCGCGTGTATCAGGAAGTGCAGGATTACAACTTGAAGCAGCCCGAGCGTTTTCTCGGGCTGATCCAGCCGGCCGCTGAAGAATCCAGGCTGAACGGGCCGCGCACGGCCCGGCCGAAACAGATCGACTGGAAACGCCAGTTCGATCGGGCCCTCGATGCCTTTCGCAAGAAACAGGTGCTCATCCTGCTCGAAGACCATCAGCTCGAAGACCTCGACGAGGAGATCGAGATCAAGGCAGGCGCCGAGGTGTCGTTCCTGAGGCTGACCATGCTCACGGGCGGCTAGACCATGTCAAGGATGGCGGGCCAGGCGGCCCTGCTCTTTACTTGCGAGCACGGCGGCAACCAGGTGCCGCGTCGTTTCGCACCTCTCTTTCAGGGCGCCGGGCGCGTGCTGGCCAGTCATCGCGGCTACGATTGCGGCGCCCTCGAACTGGCCCGGGCCCTGGCGCATGGCGGCGCTCCCCTCCTCTTCGCCACCATCACCAGGCTGCTCGTCGACCTCAACCGATCACTGACCAATCGCGCCGTGTTCTCGACGTACACGCGCGACCTGGAAGCCGGAGTGCGCGAAGGCATCGTTGCTGAGTTCTATCGTCCCTATCGCGAACGTGTCGAGGCACAGGTCGATAGCGCGATTGCCAGCGGGCAGCCGCTCGTCCACGTCTCGGTCCATAGCTTCACGCCGGTCCGGAACGGCGTGCGCCGCCGGGCCGATGTCGGGCTGCTCTTCGATCCCGCCCGCGAAAACGAACGTCGTCTGGTGCTGGCCTGGCAGGCGTCCTTGAAGGAGTTGCGGCCCGGACTCATCGTCCGCCGCAACTATCCCTACCTGGGCAAGTCGGATGGTTTCACCACGCACCTGCGCCGCCGTTTCGGCCCGCGCTATGCAGGCATCGAGCTCGAGATCAATCAGAAGTGGGTGAGCCGGGCCACCTGGCCAAAGCTGCAGCGTGACCTGGTACGGTCGTTCGAACAGGCTACTTCGGCTTGAAGAGCATGCTGTAAGCGTCGCCGTAGAGTTTGAGGTTGGGCTGCTGGCTGCGCAGCGCGCGTAGCGTGTTGCCCACGATCTCGCGCTGTCCGACGGGCAGCCCGGGCCAAAGACGCATGAGACACGTGCCCAGCGACGGATAACGCCGCCGCCGCTCGCCCGGCTCCCAGGCCGCGGCATGCGGATCGGGCTGGCGTTCGCCATCCTCGAGCCGAGGGTCGAGGATGTGCAGCGTCGAGATGACGAAATAGTAGAACACCAGTTCGCAGAGACGATAGGGCTGATCCACCGGATGCACCCCGGGGGCGCGTTGCCAGTCCGCGCCGCGGTAGCGTTCGTCGAGCGCCAGCACCATGGGCCAGAACGCGTGCACGTACTTGGTGTCGGTGCGGCTCAGTTCCACGATGCTCCACAGGTAGAGCTCGTTATAAGAGCCGGGCTCGAGCTGCTGGAATTCGTCGAGGATCATGAGCAGTGTTTCCTCGAGTTTCTGGTAGCCCATGCGTTCCAGGGTCTCGACGAGATAGAAGAAGCGGCCCGCATCGGAGAGGCGCATGTCGGCGATGCTGCCCTGGCTGGCATCGGCGATGGGGCGGGCCAGCTGGAAGAAGCGGTCGCGCAGGATCGGCTCGAGCTCCGCGAGGTTGGTGGGCAGATCGCGCCAGGCAACCAGTGCCTGGGAATTGAATTGAGGGCGGAGATCGCCCGCCTCGGCCTGCTTGAGGGCCTGCTTGGGCCCGTGCCGTTTCCTGGCCATGGAGTGGCCCTCGCGGAGAAGGGATGCCTGCCGGGTAGTATACCGACCGGGTTTCAATGTAAGAAGAAGCCCTCGGCGGGCTGGGAAGAAGCCCGGCTTCTGGTTACATCGCCATGGACGAGACCACTCCTGGACCGAGAAGCCGGGCTTCTTGCGATGCTGCGGGCCGTTCGCGCAGCTCTTGCATCATCCAAGTTGACCTCGCCCCGTTGCGGCACCGCTTGCTAGAATCCCTTTCATGATCAGTGTGAGCGAAGGGCAAAGATTGGTGCTGGAGCGGGCCGCGGTCCGGCCCGCCAAGTCAGTGCAACTTGGCCCCGAGGCCATTGGTCTCGTGCTGGCCGAAGAAGTTGCCAGCGACGTCGATTCGCCGCCCTACGACAAGGCGATGATGGATGGCTACGCGTTCCGCCATGCCGATCTCGCGGCGGGCAAGGGCCGCCTGCACATCATCGAAGAAATCACCGCGGGCAAGGTGCCGGCGCGAACGATTGGCGCGGGGCAAGCGGCCCGCATCATGACCGGCGCTCCCATCCCGCAGGGCGCGGACACGGTGGTCATGCACGAGCGGACGCGGCCCGCCGACGGCGATGATGTCGAGATCGACGATGCCAGCTTGCAGCCCGGCAAGAACATCATGCTCAAGGCCCAGGAGATGAAGCGCGGCGACATTGTGCTCGCGCCGGGCACCGTGCTGCGCGGGGCCGAGCTGGGCGTGCTGGCCTCGGTCGGCCGCGCTTCGGTGCAGGCGCATCCCGCACCGCGCGTGGCGATCGTCGCCACCGGGGATGAACTCGTGGATGCGCCGGCTGCCCCTGGGCCCGGGCAGATCCGCAACAGCAACGGGCCCATGTTGATGGCTCTGGCACAGAGCGCGGGGGCAGTGCCAGGCTATCTCGGCATTGCCCGCGATCAGCTCGACGAGCTGCGCGCCAAAGTGAAGGCCGGGCTGGAAAGCGACCTGCTCGTGCTTTCGGGGGGCGTCTCGGCGGGCAAGCTCGATCTTGTTCCCGGCGTGCTCGCCGAGTTTGGCGTCGAGTCCATCTTCCACAAGGTCGAGATGAAGCCGGGCAAGCCGGTCTTCTTCGGCACGCGCGGCAGCACGCTGATTTTCGGGCTGCCGGGCAACCCGGTCAGCGCGCTGGTCTGCTTCGAGCTGTTCGCCGCGCCGGCCCTGCGCTAGCTGGCCGGGCACGGGGAGCCCGGCCCGCGCATGCTGCGGGCCCAGCTGGCTCTCGACTGGTCCTACAAGACCGATCGACCGACCTATCATC
>JBFWSD010000925.1:0-3761 GCA_050248575.1 Gemmataceae bacterium | reverse complement strand
GAGATCAAGAAGGCGATCGAAGATCAGCTGAAGTTCTCGAACCCGGTCAGCCTGAAGGACGAAGCCGTGGGCAACTTCACCATGTACGCCGACGGGCCGGTCGCTTTTGCCTTAACCCACGAGTTGACGCTGGTGCTCGGGCAGCCCGCCGCGGTGAAGGCGGTGCTGGAACGCAACAAGCGGCCCGAGTTTTCCATTCCACTGAAAGCGGCCCTGAAGCAGATCGATTTCGAACACGCCGCGTTCGCACTGGCGCTCGAGGCGGAGGCACTGGCGGAGGAAGCCAAGAAGGCGGTGCCCCTGGCCGCGAGTGTCAGCCCGGTGCCCATCCCTCCTGTTCCGGAAGAGGTCGACAAGATTGAAGCGTTCAGCCTGCAGATCAACCTGGGCGATCCCTTCGAGGTGAAGGCCGTGGTGCTGTGCAAAGACGCCAAGGTCGCCAAGGAATTCAACACGGACAATCGCGTCGCGGGCTCCGTTCGCACTCTCGTCACCTCCAATGCCGACGCGCCCAAGGAAGTGCCCAGCCTCGTCGACAGCATCAAGGCCGAGAACAAGGGCAATCGGTTGATCATCACGTTCCGCAGCAAGCTCGACCCGGTCGTGGCCGCCGCCAAGCAGATGGCGGCCATGGCGAAACAGCCCGTCCCGATGCCAATGCCTATGCCCGAGGAAGAGAAGAAGGAATAGGCTTCCTGCTCCCCCCGGTTCGATGTTGGACGTTCGATGTTGAGTGTTGGATGTTCGTGTTTGAACTGGTTGGTTGCTTCTGCGTCTCCGCATCAAGCCAAAAGCCCGGCTGCTGGCGAACCTAAGTCGGATCTTTTCCCACCCAAATAGTCGGCGATATTGAATTGCCATGAACGCAACAGGGATAGAAGACCTATTGGTACGCCTGGAGACATGGCTGCAAAAAAATCGGCCCGAGTATTTTGTTCAACTTCAACCCGGGGCGTCGCTATCAGAGATTGAGTCGCTTGAACAGGAAATCGGAGCTTCTTTGCCAGAGGAGTTGTGCCAGCTTTTCCTCTGGCATAATGGACAGCGAGGGGAAATGCGCTGTTTTCAGTTTGGCTATGTACTGCTTGGCGTAGAAGGCTCACTTGAACAGCATCGGGAACTTGATGAGATAAACGTGGGGATTCTTAGGAACGACCCTTCGTCGACTTGGTGGTCTACATATTGGGTTCCAATACTCGATGATGGGACAGGCGATCTTCTTTGCGTTGCCGCAAAAGGATTGTTTGGCGGAAGTCCTGGGCAGATTGTGCCTTTTGTTCATGATGACGCCCCAGGTATTATCGAGTACCCTAGCATTCGCAGTTGGCTAGATTGCTTTGTCCAGTCACTTGAGTTAGGCATGTGGCAGGAGGAAGGCGCTCGATTTGACCCCATTGATCGTGGTGCATATGACCAATTTCTACAGAATCGAGTGCCAGGATTTCCAAAAACAAGCCGGTGCTAGATTCCTAGGCGTGCAAGATGGGTCGTTCGATGTTGGACGTTCGATGTTGAGTGTTGGATGTTCAAGTTCGAACACACATCCAACCTCGAACAGATCGGCCCTGTCAATTGATTGAGTTGTCTTCCGCCCCTCTGCTTTGCTCCCCGTTGCGGCGCCGCCACACGAAGGGCAAGAGGGCCGCCAGGAAGGACAGCAGCGTGATCGGGGGCATGCCGCCGAACCATTTCTCCGGCGTCAACCAGCCCTGGTAGCCCATCAGGGCCACGTGCAAGGCCGCCAGCATCATCACGGTCCGCCCCACGCCGGGCAACAAGCTGCCACGCCGAACGGGCTGCTCTTCCTGACTTTCGGAAGCGATCAGCAGCCGACACATCATCAGGAAGCCGATGGCCCCGGTCAACATCGAGGCTTCGCTCTGCCAGGTCATCAGCCCTGTGCTTTGGAAGAACTTGGGGAAGTAGCCCGGTGTGAGCAGCATCAGCGACAAGACCACATGCAGGGCAATGAGCGCGAACGCCTGGACACCCAGTAGCCGGCGCGATAACGGATCGCGCTGACCGCCCGCCCAGACCAGCAGGATCAGCCCGGCGAAGGAAGCGCCCTTGTTCACCACGTAGAGCGGAAGCTGTTCGTAGCTCACCGGGCCAAGGATCGTGTAACGGACAATGGCGTAGGTGGTGCACAGTGCGAAAACGGCGGCAGCATTCCAGTGGCGAGACAACGAGCCCTCCGGGCAGCAGCGCGGCAAGCAGGCGGGCAGACGCAGATGGTATCACAACTCCGCGCGGCAGGGAACGGTCCTGGCCAAATCCTGGCCACGGTATAGATTTTCGATGGACCAGCGAGGCTGCTCCGCTTCCGCATGAGGTCACCCTCACGTCGTCTGCAATGCGCCTCCTCTTTTCCACCAAGCTACGAGAGGAGTCTGAAATGAACGTTCTGCTTACCACGGTTGTTCTTGGCATTGGCGTGGCCGCCGATCCTGTGGCCAGCAATACCTGGCCTGGCTTTCGCGGCGACGGGACCGGTCTCAGCGCGGCCAGGCAACTGCCCGTGCGCTGGTCCCCCGCAGAAATCGCCTGGAAAGCCAACCTGCCGGGCTACGGGCAATCGAGCCCGGTGGTCTGGAAGGACCAGGTGTTCGTGACCGCCGTGGAGGGCGAGCAGCGCGACAAGGGCTACTTGGCGGCCCTCGATGCGAAAACGGGCAAGGAAAAGTGGCGACACACTTTCGAGCCCACCCTGAAGGCCAAGTGGGGCAGCTTCATCAGCCGCGCCTCGGGCACGCCGCTGGTCGACGCGTCCGCGGTTTACGCCTTCTTCGAAGGAGGCAACCTGCTGGCCCTTTCGCATGAGGGCAAGCTGCTCTGGGAACGATCGCTGGTCAAGGATTTCGGCGAGTTCCAGAACGGTCACGGGCTGGGGACCTCGCCGGCCCAGACCGAGAACGCCGTGATCGTGCTCGTCGATCATCGCGGGCCGTCTTACTTGCTGGCGGTCGACAAGAAGAACGGCAAGACCCTGTGGAAGACGGAAAGGCCGGCGCGTTCGTCGTGGACCTCGCCCGTGGTGGCCCGGCGCGACGGCAAGGACCTGGTCATCGTCAGCAGCAATGGCAGCGTGGCCGCTTACGACGCGGCCACTGGCAAGCTCCTCTGGGAACACGAAGGCCTGGCGGGCAACACCCTGCCCTCGGCCTGCGTGGTCGGCGAGCGCGTGCTCTTCGGCGCCGGTCTCAATGAGCGGATGCCGGTCAAGCCGGAGGTGGCCAATCGCTCGAACGGCTGCTTGAAGCTGACAAGCGCCGAAGGCAAGCCCGCCTTCGAGGTCCTGTGGACGGGCAAGAAGGGCATCGCGAGTTATGCCAGCCCGCTGGCGCATCGCGGCCGCGCTTACTTTGTCAATGAAGTGGGCGTGGTCCACTGCTATGATCTCGATACGGGCAAGCTCCACTTCGCCGAGCGCATCGACGGCCAGTGCTGGGCCTCGCCGATTGCCGTGGGCGACCACGTTTACTTCTTCGGCAAGAACGGAACGACCACCGTGCTGAAGGCGGCCGACAGCTTCAGCAAGGTTGCCGCGAACGAGTTGTGGAAGGCGGAGGCGCAGCCCGAGGCGGAAGAGCCCAAGGACAAGGAGCAAGGCGGGCGTTACACGAAACTCGACCCGGTGGTCTATGGCGCCGCCGCCATCGACGGGGCCATCTTCGTCCGCACCGGCACAAACCTGTATCGCATCGGCAAGCCATGATTGCGCGGGCGGACAGACAAACCCGACACGTACTTTCGCCCTGCCC
>JBFWSD010000924.1:0-3765 GCA_050248575.1 Gemmataceae bacterium | reverse complement strand
GAGGTCATCAGGAACTGTTCGCACTCGGGCAGGGCGCCGCTCTCGATTTCCAGGCGCACGGCGGCGCCGCGGCGACGCTTGCGAATCTCTTCCTCGATGGCCTTGAGCAGGTCTTCCACTTCGTCGTCATCGATCTCGTACTCGCTGTCGCGCGTGACGCGAAAGACCGTGTCGTGCAACAGCTCCATGCCCGGGAACAGGTCGAGCAGGTGCAGACGGATGACGGTTTCCAGGGTGACGAAAGCGTGCCCCTTCTCGGCGGGCAACGCAACGTAGCGCGGCAGCACGGACGGCACCTGCACCACCGCGAACACCTGTTTTTCCAGGCTGGGCCACTTCAGCATCACGGCCAGGTTGAGCGACTTGTTGGCCAGGTGCGGGAACGGATGGCCCGGATCGATGGCCAGGGGCGTGAGTACCGGGAAGATCTCGCGGCGAAAGACTTCCGTCAGGTGCTTGCGATCGGTATCGGTGAGCTCGCCCATGCGGCGGATGACGATGCCCTCGGCCTCGAGCTTGGGGCGGACGTCTTCGCGCATGCACTTGTACTGCTGCGCGATCATCTCGCGGACGCGCTGGCCGATCTTCTCGAGTTGTTCGCCGGGATGCATGCGATCGGCGCCGGTGCCGCGCACGATGCAGGCCTGCACTTTTTGTTGCAGCCCGCCCACGCGGACCATGAAGAACTCATCGAGGTTGGCCGCGAAGATGGCCAGGAACTTGAGCCGTTCCAGCAAGGGGACCTGGGCATCCTGGGCTTCCTCGAGCACGCGGCGGTTGAACTCCAGCCAGCTCAGCTCGCGATTGAAGTACAGCGAGGGATCGTCGAGCGACTTGCCATCCCACGGAGGGCTTGCCCCCTTGGAGCGGGCAAGTGTCAACGTATCGCCCGGGTCGGCGTTTTCAGCGGGGGCGCGGTTCTTTCGCATGGGAGCTCCACGATAAATGGGATGGTCCCATTTTAGAAAGACCGCGGCAGGTAGGGAATCGGATTCCGCGGCCCGCAAGCCAAACCGTCCGCCGTTGGCGGGCCGGGCGACGGCGATCTCCTCCGGGAGCGAAAGCTCCCGCCGCGCCGGATCCAGAGTAACGCTGTCGCACTAGCTCGGACAGACAAGCGGCGCTGCCCATTCCCACGCCCATCGGTCCGCCCTCTTCAAGAAAGTCCGCGTAGATCAGTCGCAAGATATCAGCGTCGGGTTTCGCGATCACCGCGGCCAACATTCCGTCTTCCCGAGGCATCGCTGCTTCCTCTATAGATACTCTCTCTGTCAAGAAACTTCACACCTCTAGTCGCACTGCCTCGCGCAGGCATTTGTAGAGCGGCAGCGCTTCCGTTTCGGCGGGCTTCAATCGATAGTAAGCGCTCTCTTCATCGGCGACGCGCAGACGGGTTCCGGCCCGCGTGGCCAGTTGCTGAATCAACCGCTTGCTCCGGTATCCGAGCACGGCGTACCAGTGCTCGCCGATCTTCTCGAGATGGATGGTGGCCACCTGCCAGCGCGCGGCCAGCAAGCGCAGCTCGGCCAGCCGTAACAGCCACTTCACGGGTTCGGGCAGCGGGCCAAAGCGATCGCGCAGCTCTTTCGCGAACTCGTCGAGGCGATCGATCTTGGCGATGCGGGCCAGGCGGCGATAAACTTCGATGCGGTGCTTCTGCCCTTCCACGTAGTCGCGGGGCAGGAACGCCGTCACGGGCAGGTCGAGCGTCACTTCCTGCTTCTTCTTGATGGGCTGGTTGCGCTTGTTGCGGACCGCGTCTTCGAGGAGCTGGCAATAGAGCTCGTAGCCGACCGCAGCGATGTGGCCGCTCTGCTGGGTGCCCAGGATATTGCCCGCGCCGCGGATCTCGAGGTCGCGCAGGGCAATCTTGAAACCGGCACCCAGCTCGGTGAACTCCTCGATGGCCTTGAGCCGCCGCGCCGCGATCGGCGTGAGGGGGCGGTTCGGATCGAGCAGCAAGTAACAATAAGCACGATGCTTGTAGCGGCCGACGCGGCCCCGCAATTGATGCAGGTCGGCCAGCCCGTAGATGTCCGCCTGGTCGATGAAGATGGTATTGGCGTTGGGGATGTCGAGCCCGCTTTCGATGATGGTGGTGGCCAGCAGGATGTCGCTGTCGCGGCGCACGAAGCTGAGCATGGCCTGTTCCAGCTCGCCTTCAGCCATCTGCCCGTGGGCAATGGAAATCCTGGCTTCGGGCACGACCTCCTTGAGCCGGTCGGCCAGCACGCCGATGCTGTGCACGCGATTGTGGACGAAGAAGATCTGCCCTTCGCGGTTCAACTCGCGCAGGATGGCGTGGCGGATCAGCGTCGGATCGAAGCGTACGATGCGCGTCTCGATGGCCAGCCGATCCGCGGGCGGCGTCTCCAGGTTACTGATGTCGCGAATGCCCAGGAGCGACAGGTGCAGTGTGCGCGGAATCGGCGTGGCCGTCATCGTTAACACGTCCACGGTCTGTCGCAATTTTTTCAGGCGTTCCTTGTGCTCGACGCCGAAGCGCTGTTCTTCGTCGATGATGACCAGCCCGAGGTCCTTGAACTGGACGTCGGCCGAGAGAAGGCGATGTGTGCCGATGATCACATCCACGCCCCCCTGCCCCAGGCGTTCGACGATGCCGCGTGATTCGGCGCCGGTGCGAAAGCGGCTCAGCCCTTCGACCACGAAGGGATATTCGGCGAGCCGCTGGCTGAAGGTGCGGAAGTGCTGCTCGGCAAGGACGGTGGTGGGCACGAGGACGGCCACCTGCTTGCCGTGATCGATCGCCTTGAAGGCGGCGCGGATGGCCAGCTCGGTCTTGCCGTAGCCCACATCGCCGCAGATCAGGCGGTCCATGGGCCGCGGCCGCTCCATGTCTTGCTTCAGCTCCACGAGCGTGCTGAGCTGGTCGGGCGTTTCCTCGTAGGGGAAGGCGGCCTCAAACTCGGCTTGCCAGTCAGTGTCGGAAGGAAAGCTGATGCCAGGCTGCGATTCGCGCAAGGCTTGCAGCTCGACCATGTCACTGGCCAGGTCGAAGACCGCCGACTCCACGCGGGCCTTGCGCGATTGCCAGGCGGTACCCCCCAGCTTGGATAGTTCGGGTTCGGTCTTGCTGCCCCCCACGTACTTCTGCACCAGCTCAATCTTCGAGACGGGCACATAGACCAGCGTGCGGTCGCGGAACTCGAGGATCAGGTGTTCTTCTTGCTGCCCGTTCTTGTCGAGGAGCTGCATGCCGCGATAGCGGGCAATGCCGTGGGCCACGTGCACGACCAGGTCTCCCTCGGTAAGGTCGAGGAAGCTGTCGATGGCCCGCGACTCGATGCGGCGGCGTGCCCGCACGGGCCGCGCATCTTCGCGATGAAACAGCTCGTGATCGCCGAGCACAACCACACCTGCATCGACCATGCGGAAACCGGCATGCACGCGGCCAATGACCAGGGAAATCGAATCCGACGCGGAGACTGGGAGACGCGGCGACACGGGGACCGGCGGCTCACTCACTTCGGTCTCCGTGTCTCCGTGTCTCCGTGTCTCCGTGTCGGCTTTTCCCCGCGTCTCCGTGTCGACGGGTCGCCGCGCGTCGGTTTTTAGGTCGGAGTCATCGGGCAAGCGGATGCCCAGCACGGCGGCAAGCCGCTGTCGTTCCGCCTCGTTGTGGCAAGCGATGACCACGCGTTCGTTGCCCGCAGGGGTGGCCAGTTCCTCGCGCAGCTTGGCGACATTGCCGCTGAAACGCTCGACCGATTCGACACGCTGGGGACAGGTGGCCGCCACCGAGAT
>JBFWSD010000923.1:0-3775 GCA_050248575.1 Gemmataceae bacterium | reverse complement strand
AAGCTCCACAGCGGCTTCTGGTTGCCGATACGGATGTTGCGTACCAGGGGCAGGTGCGTGATCATGCCCCAGACCTCGGTCGGCTGCGGCGAGTTGAAGATATTGACCTGCGTCGGGCTGGTGCGCACCGCGGCGGCCAGGTTGAAGTCGTACTGGACCATGTATTCGAAGTTCTCGTAGATGGTACCACGAGCATCGAGACGACCGCGGCGGATGTTGACGCCGTTGGTGATGTCGCCAACGCCGCCCGGACCGTACTCGACCGCGTCGGACCCGGTCAGGAAGGCCATGTCCAGCTGACACTCCACGCCGCACCGGATCGTGAAAGCCCTGTCGGGTGATTCCAGCAGCCAGCCATTGTCGTACTTGCCGAACATGATGGGCTTGTTGCCCACTTCCTTGTAATCCCCCGAAAGTTTGCCTGAGTCGTCCTTCTTCTTCAAATAGTCTTCGACGGCGCGGCGGATATGGTCGGGCACGGTCGAGGTCACGCCACTGGGATCCTCGCCGGGCTGGTAATTCGCGGGCTGAATACTCTCGTCGACCTGCTCCGACGCATCAGGTTTCGCCTCTTCGAGCTGCTTCAGCAATTGCTGATTGGTTTGTTCCAGCTTCTCGATGCGTTGTTGCATCTCTTGCACCGAAGCTGCCAGGTCCGCCGGCGCCTCCGCGGGCTGCTGCGCCGGCACCGTTTGCGCCGGCAAACTCCCCGTAGTTTGAAGCAGCAACAGCAGCGCGGCTGTCACGACCCCGGCTCGTCCATTGCGCCAAATCGAGTGCATCATCCTTGTTCCTCGTATGATCAAGCGTCCCTGTCTTCGTCCCGGCAAGAAAAACCGGTCATGCTGGACAAAGGGGCCGGAGTTCGTTGACTGCAAGCAGGAGTCCGCGCCTGCCGTTCACCTTCTGTGCGTCATGGTCGAAGTAAACCGAAGAATTCGTTCTGTCCGTTCACGATCAGGAGAAGTTCCTTGGCGTACCGGCTGTGGCCCGCGCTGTTGTGCTGCGCTCTTTTCGCTCCACAGGCAAGTGCCGGCGAACTGTATGATGGCAGCCCCGGTGCTCCCTGGTGGGAGTTCGATTATCGTTTCCCGGGCGGCATCACTTACATTCACCACAAAGGGCAGTCTGTCTGTTCCGTGGGCGGTCTGTTCACAAGGCGACGGGTCATTGTCACCGAGCGTGATGGCGGCTCGCCGGTGCGAACCCGATTTGTTTATCCGTCCGCCTTTCATACACCCAACGCGATGCTTGATTTGAAGTATGGCCGGGGCGTCGTCGAGGTCGGCATTCCCGATGAGAACGGCCTCCTCTACGTCAACCATGAAGCTGAACCTCGCCGTGGCCCCGTACATGTCCTCGTGACGCCGGTCCTCGAAGCCGGGCAGACGCAGGTCTTCAAGCTGCGTGCCGCCTTTCGTTCGGGCAACGATCTCCTCATCGAGGAAGCAACGGTTTCCGCTCGGCCGGGGCAGCCCCATCAAGTCGTGTTCACGGGCTCCCATGCCGTTCGCGTCCCGCTCCCAGACAGGACGGAGCAAGCTCCCGCCCCACGGACCTTGCCGGACAGCCGGTAAAGTTTGCTTCAGCGGCAAAACCGGAACAACCGGCACGATCCGTCTAGTTCAACAGATCGGCAAAGTTTGCCACGGATCTTATTAAGATTGTGCTGGGGAATCCGGGCTCGCGCCGGTTGGCGACTTTAACCCTGTCCAGATAAGCAATAACGGTCAGCGCGGGCTGGCGGCCTTCCTTGATTGCTGACTTCTTCCCCCAGCACGGATTGGCGGACAGAGCAGACAAGGCAACACGGGCTGGAAACGCAGGCGAGGCAGTCTCTTGGCTTCACGCTTTCTTTCCACGCGCCGCATCCACGCTCCACGCTCCTGCACCTAAAAGCACTACCAGCAGCGAACAAACAAGCACCGCGATGGGCACCGGCAATGGCGGCACGAAGGGGACCTCGGTCAGCCCGGCGGGCAGCTTGTTCGGATCCAGCTTGGCGAGCTGGATGGTGCTATAGATCGCCGGCGCCATGGTCGCGATCCCCAGCAAGCCGCCCAGGCGGGCAAACACGCCCAGCAAGAGCAACAGGCCCGCCAGGCATTCGGCCACCGGGGCCGCGATGGCGCTCACTTCGGGCATGGGCAGTTCGCTCGCCACCAAGATGTTCTTGAAGTGTTGCGGATCGATGAAGTGCTTCGCCCCCAGCACCAGCAACGGCAGCCCGGCCACCAGACGGAACAGGATCATCGCCTTCGACATGATTCGTTCACCTCGGGAATGAAACGAGCAGCTCACCATCGCTCAGTTAGGGAAATCACCTGGGTACGGCAAGCATCCCGGTGCCCACTTCGTGAGGTCTGGACCACCTTCCGGGCCGGGGGACTCCATTGGACAATCGCGCCCGCGTGGGCTACAGTGGCGTGGATGTCCCCCCGCCTCGACCCCCCTTCCCCAGGAGAGAAGTGATGTCCCCGCGCTGGATCATGTGCCTCTGCTTGACTCTTGTTGCCGCCTGTTCGGAACGGAACAACGAACCGGCGAACGCCGCTCCCGTGGGCGATGAAGCCATTCGTTTCGACTGGCCGCAATGGCAAGGGCCCGATCGCAGCACCATCTGCAAGGAAACCGGGCTGCTCACGAGCTGGCCGAAAGACGGCCCGCCCCTGGCCTGGAAGGTCAATGCTCTCGGTGAAGGCTACAGCACTCCCTCGATCAGCCAGGGCCGCATCTTCGCCATGGGCAATCGCGACAAGACCGAATATGTCATCTGCCTCAATGAGAGAGACGGCAAGGAACTCTGGGCGACCGAGACCGGCCCGGTGCGTTCCAATGGGGGCGGCTATCCTGGCCCGCGCTGCACGCCAACGGTCGACGGCGACCGCGTCTACGCCGAGGGGCTCAACGGCGACCTGGTCTGCCTCGAAGCCGCCTCGGGCAAGGTCGTATGGAAGAAAGAACTGAAGAACAAGCAAGAGTTCGACGGCAGGGTCGGCGGCTGGGGCTACAGCGAATCGCCGCTGGTCGATGGCGACCGCCTCATCGTCACACCGGGCGGCAAGCTGGCCACGCTGGCGGCCCTCGACAAGAACACGGGCAAGGTCATCTGGCGCTCGGCGGTCCCCTCGGGAGAATCGGCCGCCTACGCCTCGATCATCATTGCCAATGTGGACGGGCAGAAGCAGTACATCCAGTTCCTCAGCCGCGGCGTCGTGGGCGTGTCTGCCGCCGACGGCAAGTTCCTGTGGCGTTATGATGCCCCCGCGAACGGGACGGCCAACTGCACCACGGCCATTTATGAAGACGGCCATGTCTTCGCGGCGTCGAACTACGGCGTGGGGGGCGGCCTCGCCAAGCTGATTCGCACCAGCTCGGGCTACAACGCCCAGGAAGTCTACTTCACCAAGAAGATGCAGAACCATCACGGCGGCATGGTGCTGAAAGATGGCTATCTGTATGGTTCCGGCCCGCAGCTGACCTGCCTCGAGTTCAAGACGGGCAACGAGAAATGGACGGGCCGCACCGGCAAGGGGGCCGTGCTCTACGCCGACGGCCACCTCATCTATCGCAACGAAGGGGGCGACATCTACCTGGTGGAAGCGAACCCCGACAAGTTCGTGGAGAAGTCGAAGTTCAAGCAGCCCGAGCGTACCAACCGCCCGGCCTGGCCCCATCCGGTTATCGCCAACGGCAAGCTTTACATCCGCGACCAGGGCCTGCTGCTCTGCTACGACGTGAAGGCGAAGAAGTGACCGCATCCTGAAAAGGGGAC
>JBFWSD010000922.1:0-3777 GCA_050248575.1 Gemmataceae bacterium | reverse complement strand
TGGCATCTGAAACGCACGGAGGTGAGCCATGTCGATCATTCAGACTCACGTTCGCTTGGACGTGGTGGTCGTTTTTTTGATGCGCTGGAAGATCCGCGTTCGACGATCAATCGTCAGCATCCCTGCAGAGGGGGAGGGATTCGAACCCGCACGAATTTCCCAAGAAATACTACGAATCCTGACGCAGACGGCGCAGAATCCGGCGCACTGGCCGCCCCTGAACTTGAACTGGCTAGACTCATCGCAGCCTGGCCCATGTTGCCTCAGCAGTCCGCGCCGGCATCTTGGCAATGGCCCAGGCGACAGACAGCAGCCAATGATCAATCAGATATTTACTCGGTCAATCTGAACAACTTGAACAACTTGTTGGAATGCTGGTCTACCGGCACATCCGTGCCGCCGCCTGAAGTGCATCCCATGTAGTGTACTCAAGGATGTTCGCATGCACCTGTCGAGGGAATGCGTAGTCGAAGCCGTCCGCTATCGAGAACGGCGCAGGTTCACCGATTGCAAGTTCGACCTGTCGAGCCACTACTTCATCTTCTGGGCAGTCCGAGGCCAGGAAGAGAACGGTGCCCTGCAGAAGAGTGTCCTTCGGGCCGTTTGAGACGTTCAACTTTGTGTCTCTAATAACGAGCAAATACATGATTATGAGCAAGAGGGAAGCGAGGGTGCAAGAGTGACGGATCTCGCAGAGCGTCGCCCATCACACCACGATTTGCACGTCTCTAGGCCGGAAATTAGGGCCAACGGGTGGGCCGTGTCAAACAAAAAGCCTACTTTCTCTTGCCAACCCTACGAAAGCGTACGCTAGCCTTTTGCCGAGGGGCTGGTTGACTCAATCTCTCGAAATTCACCCAATGATCACGCGTGGCTGCCGCGAGGGATCCGGCTCCGCTCGTCGAACCAATTCGCGCACCAGCCAGGGAACGTTACCTTCTCCGAAGAGCAAGAAGCCGATGCTCGTGGTGAGTGGGCTTTCATCGGACCAGCCGAAATGGATCTCAGGCGGCGTGCCATGTCGGCACATTTCTAGGCCGATCGCGGCAATGACGTGAGGAATGGAAGCGCAACGACTTACGTGTAGGACAAATCGCCCCTCTTCCTGAAGCACTTCGAGGACTGGCTGTTGCCAGAACTCGCTGACGTCGCCTAGGTCCGCTTCGATGAAGACGATTGGGATTTCCGGGCCGAGCCGATGCTCTTGCCGGATGTCTTGCTCTTTGCTCGCGAGGTCGCGGCGACCGGGACGGTGCGGTACCAGCACCGGGAACTCCAGATGTTCCATGCTCTGCCAGAGGAACTGCGATTGTGGATCGGCAAACTGGAATCCACTGAAACGCAACTCGGTACTGCGGCGGGCGCGCGACAGCAGCGACGACGCCAGGATGGCGACGATGAAACAGCTGGCAATCTTCAGGCCGTCCGGCTTCTCGATGGCGATCGCCGCCGTGGTATAGAAGAAAACCAGCGAGATGAACACGAAGCCCCATGGAACTCGACGAAGCCATGCCCCCTCGTTCGCGCGGTAACGGCCGATGACAGTGGCCACGCAAGCGCTCGACATCAGCACTAGCACGCCCGTGGCGTAGGCGCCGCCTTGGGCAGTAACACTCGCGTTGAAGACCCAGGTTACGATGAGGTTGATCACCGTGAACAGGATCACCAGGGGCCGGATGGCCGTGGCCCACTCCGGCGCCATGCCGTAGCGGGGCAGGTACTGCGGCACCAGATTCAACAACGCTGCCATCGCGCTCGCGCCCGCAAACGCAAGGATGACGACCGTGGCGATGTCGTAGATCGTGCCGAAGGTCTCGCCGAATAGTGGATTGAGCGGAATCCCCTGGCCGTGAGCCAGGTAGGCCAGGGCTCGATCCTTCGCAGGCGGTTTGATGCCCGTTCCTTCCAGATCGATCATCTGACCCGGCTCGATCAACGTGCTCACCACCAGCGAAGATCCGAGCAGGTAGAAGCACATGATGATGGCCGCGGTCGTCATCAGCTTGCGCGTATTGCGGATACGCTGGCGTGGCTCCGCTGGATCGTCGTCAGCACTCCCCCGCACCAGTGGCATCACCGCCACGCCCGTCTCGAAACCGCTCAGTCCGAGGGCCAGCTTGGGGAAGAACAGCAAGCAGAGGAGCCCAATCGTCAGCCAATCATCGCCCACAAGCGGATTGCTTTCCACGTGCCAGTGTTCCGCGCCGGCCTCCAGATGGTCGATCCACTGAGTGAATCGCTCCGGATGTTCAAGCAGATGCACGAGGCCGCTACCGATGACGATGGCGTTCAACGTCAAATAAACGCCGACAATCACGATCGCTAGGCCGATGACCTCGCGGAAGCCGCGCAAGAAGAGCGCGCCGAGCAGGACCAGCAAGAACATGGTGACGAAGAGTCGTTGCCCATCGACCTGCGTGAATGTCTCGGCTTTCCACGGCCAGAGTGGGTTGGCGATCAGGTGCTCGGCGGCATCGGCAGCCGACAGCGTCTTGGTGATGACAAAGTCGGTCCCAGCAAAGCCCAGCAAGACCAGCACGAAGATCTTGCCCGACCAGCCGGGCACCAGCCGCTCCAGCATGGCGATCGAACCCTGGCCGTGCGGGGACTTGGCGGCCACGTAACGATACACCGGCAAGGCGCCAAAGAGCGTCATCAAGACAAGCAGGACGGTCGCCAACGGCGCCAGGCGGCCCGTGTTCTCGAACGCGATCGAGGGCTGGTAGCCGAGCGTGCTGAAGTAATCGACGCCGGTCAGGCACATGACCCAGAGCCAGAAACTCTGGTGATGCTGCTCCTTGTGAGTGGGACTGGTGGTCTCGTCCATTGCAATCCTGCTCTGTGGAACTGTTCCATAGCGGCAGGAAATGCTAGGGAGTAACCGTTTCGGAGCAAGTCAACTCGCGCGCACCGTCATGCGAAGCAATTCGAACTCAGCGTGCCTGGGGAATCTAACCGCCATCACCAGCATGCTCTGCGTCAGCGTACATGTCTCTCGGTGCCGGGGGAGAGTTGCTGATTTTAGCGCATTTTTAGCGCGCAGATGCCGAACTTTAACGCCAATTTGATGCGGCCCTGTTTACGATTTCAATCGTAGTGGGCTCGTTCCTTGGAGGTTGCGATGGGCGATCTGCTCGCTCTAGGACTGTTCGCAGGATTCGGATTGTTGACCTGGCTACTACTCGGTTTCTGCGAGCAACTTCAGGAAGTGACGCGATGAGCGGGATTGAGATCTTTGCGGCGCTGGTGGCGTTCGTGTTGCTTGCGTACTTGGTCGTTGCCCTGTTCTGCCCGGAGTGGTTCTCGTGATCGGAAACGCACTGACTCAAATGTTGCTCTACTTTGCGGTCTTGCTCCTGTTAGTGAAACCGCTGGGTTGGTACATGGCCCGCGTGTATCGAGATGAATCGTGCGGCCTCGAGCGGATCTTCGGTGGCCTCGAAACCGGTCTTTATCGACTCGCCGCCATCGATCGCCAGCAAGAGATGTCCTGGCGCGGCTACGCGATCTGTGCCTTCACATTCAATGGCCTTGGCTTGCTGCTACTCTACCTCTTGTTGCGCCTCCAAGGCTGGTTGCCGCTCAATCCGCAGAGACTGGCTGGTGTCGAGCCATATCTGGCTTTCAACACGGCCGTCAGCTTTACCTCGAACACGAACTGGCAATCCTATAGCGGCGAGACCACGCTCAGTTACCTGTCGCAGTTGCTCGGCCTGACAGTGCAGAACTTCTTGTCGGCTGCGACAGGCATGGCCGTGCTGGTCGCGCTGATTCGCG
>JBFWSD010000921.1:0-3782 GCA_050248575.1 Gemmataceae bacterium | reverse complement strand
TGTCAAAGAACACCGGGCCAGGTCGCGTCATGGCAGTCGCGGCCAGGTCGCGTCATGGCAGTCGCGGCCCGGCCACGGTGTTGGGGGGTGACGGAATGCTCCAAGCTGACGAAGTGAATTTAGTATTGCCAATAGTGCATTCACTTTTATGCTGCCCGATGACTAGCGAGCCCAGATCTTCAACTCGCCTTTGCTGGCAGATGCGATGCTCTTCCCGTCCGGGCTGCAGACCACGGCAGTCACGCCGCGACCATGGGCTGGCCAGCTTGACAGCCCCTTGCCTGAATGTGGATCCCAGATGCGCACGCAGCCCTCTTCGCCGCCAGAGAAGACGTGCTTGCCGTCCGGGCTGAAAGTCACGCAACTCACATCCCCCTCGTGGCCACTCAGCGTGTGGAGCTTGCGTCCGCTGACCGGGTCCCAGACCAGGAGTGCGTCGTCCCAGCTGCCCGAAACGAGTCGCTTGCCGTCAGGGCTGAACGCTACACACGAAATAGCGGCCTCGTGGCCATCCAGGCTGCGGAGTTCCTGGCCCGTGGCTACTTCCCAGAGCGTCACGCGTTTCTCGCCGTCGCCCGTCGCGATCTGTTTGCCGTCCGGGCTGAAGGCCAGGCAGGTGATGTCGTAGTCGTCGTCGAGCTCGGCCGTCCAGGAAAGTTTGCCGCTGTTCGAGTCCCAGACCTTGAGGGAGTCGTCGCCGCTGCCCGACGCCAGGCACTTGCCGTCAGGGCTAAAGGCAACACAGGTGATGCTCTCCTTGTGCCCCCGCAAGGTGAACGCTTCCTTGCCTGTGCCGATGTCCCAGAAGCGCAAGGTGGCGTCCCAGTTGCCCGTCACCAGCTGCTTGCCGTCCGGGCGGAAGGCCAAACAGGTGACTCCCTTGCTGGTGCTGGTCAGTGTCTGGAGCAACTTGCCGGTGCGCGCATCCCAGAGCTTGACGGCGCCGTCGTCCGCTCCGGAAGCGATGCGGGTGCCATCGGGCGAGAACGCGACCGAGGAGATCCAGCCCGCATGGACGGGCAGTGCAAGAACGGGCCGGCGTGTTTCCAGCGCGCTCCCCACGACAAGCAGCAACAGTACGAGCTGGGCCGTCATGGATGTTGCCTCAGGCGAGCAGTTCCGAGATGGTGCCCTTGCTTTCCTTGAATGTCTTCACCGGGCAGCCCAGCTGCTGCAGGATCGTGAGGTACAGGTCCGACATCGGCTTCGCATCGGACTTGAACTTGAGGTGCTGACCGTGGCGGAAGCCAAGATTCTTGCCCCCCGCTAGCAGTGTGGGGAAGCTCTTGCCGGAGTGACTGCTGATCTGGGCGCCGCCCATGAGCAGCACGGTATGATCGAGCAACGTTCCGTCTTCCAGCTCGACCGACTCGAGCTTGTCCATGAGCCGGGCCAGGCAGGCACAGAACATCCGGTCGCGCTGCTTGATGACCCTGGCATCCGGGCTGTCGCCGTTGCCCTGCCCGCCCTTGTGATGATAGTCGTGGGCGCCGCGCAGCGGGGCGCCGGCTTGCTTGGCCCATTCCTTGTAGTCGTCGTAGTTCGGGCCACCCTCGCCACCCAGGCTGTGCGTGACCACGCGCGTCATGTCGGTCTGGAAGGCCAGGGCAATCAAGTCCATCATCAACTCGATGTGTTCCTTCATGCTGTTGCGGGCCGGCTCGACGCGCACTTTCGTCTCGTCGAAAGCGGGGCGGCCCCGCTGCAAGATGGCATCCTTGTCGATCAGCCTCTTCTCGATGTCCCGAATGGATTCGAGGTACTGATCGAGTCGCTGGCGGTCGCCATGGCCCAGCGTGCCGCGGAAATGGTTGACGTCGCCCATGGCCGTATCGAGCACGCTGCGATTGAGGGCGACGCGTGCCCGCGCATCTTGGAGCTGTGCCTTGTCTGCGGGCGGGAACAGACGTTCAAACAGCGTGCGCTGATTCGCGATGGCGGGGATGTCGACACCCAGTGCGTTGCGTGACAGCGTGGCCGTGCCCACGCCGTCGTGGAACGACAGTGCCAGCGAGGGCAGCCAGGTTGGCCCGAGGTAACGGGCCGCCACCTGGTCCATCGAGATGGTGTTGGTGATCGTCCCCGGGATGATGTTGATGTTGTGCCCGGTCAGCCAGTTGTAGGGATGCACGTGGCCGCTGATACGCCCCTCGATGTGGGCAAGATTCGTGAGCACACTGAAGGCTTCGCGGTGGTGCTGCAGGGGCTGGTGCGACGGTGCCAGTGTGTAGTCGCGGCCGGTCTCCGTGGGGAACCAGCCCGCGCGGCCAATGGCGCCGGGAATGTAAAAGCAGGCCAGCCGAGGCGGCGCCTTGCGGGCCGGAGCGGCCGCCCGCGCGGGACCGCTCAGCAACTCCAGCCATGGCAACGTGATCGTCGCCCCCAGGCCCCTGAGCACACTGCGGCGGGTCATCAACATGCTTTCGCGGTTCATGGCAGGTCCTGTCGTTCGAGTCCACGGCCAAGGAAGATCGGGGAACGCACCAGCGCCTTGAGCAGCTCGCGCATGGGATAGCCCGCGGGCTGCTGCTCCTTCATGATCCTCTTGAGCTCGGCCAGGTCGTGCACGTCGGGCAAGCGGCCCGCACCATAGATCACCAGGTTCTTCAGCACGCCACGCACCACGTCGTCCTGGTAGTGCTTGATCATGAGCTGCTTGCATTCGGCGAACGTCTTGAACTCTTCGCCGCGGGGCAAGCGGCCCAGCGTGTCGACCGGGCGCGTCTTGCCCACGCCGCACCAGGCGATCTTGCCGTCCAGGTCGCTCATGGCGTAACTCTCGTGCTCCACGTCGCGCCAGCGGCCGCTGATATCGAAGTTCTGAAACGCGAAGCCGAGCGGATCCATCTTGCGATGGCAAATGGCGCAGCTGGCATTCTCTTGATGCTGGCGCAGCAATTCCTTGAAGGTCTTGCCCTGGGCCGCGTTCAGCTCCGGCACCTCCAGGGGTGGCGGCGGGGGCGGATCGTCGAGGATGTGTCGCAATGTCCACGCGCCGCGATAGATCACCCAGTTGCTGCCCATCCAGCACAGCATCGACTGGATGCCGGCCTGCCCGAGCACGCCGCCGCCGCGCGGATCGCGCGCACGCAGCTTGACCAGCCGTAGCCCGCTCCCGTCGATTCCGTCGTATCCGTAGTGCCGGGCCAGGATGTCGTTCATCATGGTCCAGTCGCTGTCGATCAACTCGCGGGCCGGCCGGTTGGCGCTGAAGAGTCGTGTGACATAAGCAACGGTCTCGTCGCGCATCGACGCCTTCAAGTAGCGGGCAAAACGGAAGTCTTGCTTGCGAATGTGCGAACTGGCAATCGTGATGGGCTGCTCCATCTCCAGCCACTGGATCACGAAGGGGCGGAAGAACTGCTCGCTGCGCGGATCGGCCAGCAGCCGGTCGACCTGGGCGTCAAGGACGGCGGGCTGGCGCAGCTTGCCCGCTGCCGCCAGTTGCCGCAGTTCCGCATCCGGAGGGGCACCCCAGAGCATGAAGGCCAGCCGCGCGGCGATGGCATGCTGGGCCACCACGTCATCCTTGTCGGTGGGCGCTGCGAGATAGCGGAAGCGCGTGCTGAGCAGCACCGACTGGCAGGCGGCGCGCAGGGCGTCATCGAAGCTCAGCCCCTGCTCGCGCAGCTTGCGATACAAGTCGAGAAAGCGCTCCTCTTCGGCAGCCCGGACCGGGCGACGCCAGGCCCGTTCGATCCACAGGTGGAGCAACCGGGCCGCACATTCCGGGTCGTCGCTCAGCTTGCCGAACCTGGCTTGCCAGTGCTCCGGGGGCCAGG
>JBFWSD010000920.1:0-3782 GCA_050248575.1 Gemmataceae bacterium | reverse complement strand
CTCAGCGACGGTGTCGACATGTCTGTTTACCGTTTCAAACGTGGCGACGGTGAGCACTCCTGCCATGCCTGGGACTGGAATTACTTGTTGACGCTGGCGCACACTTATGGCTGGGAGCGAGAGAATCCGCACGCGGCCCACAGTGCCGTCGAGATCACGACAGTGGAGGCGAGTGGCCTGGTAACGGCCCTGGAGAAGGCAATCGTCGATTTGCCGGATCAGCCCCGCCGGCCGCAAAGCGTGGAGATTTCCGCGCTGCCCGACGATCCGCTCGACTGGTTCTCGGGAGAAGGAAAGCAGACAGTGCGCGACTTCATCGAGTTCTGCCGCGGCGGCGGCTTCCGCATCCAGTCATGAAGATATAAGAATAGCCCTACTTGTTCGGGTAGGGCTTCTGCCAGAAGTTTTCGCCGCTCAGGTTGAACTCGGGGCAGGTTTCGATGGTACAGTCCCCGTTGATCTGGCACTGGCAGGCCAGGCGAATCTCTTCTTCGTGGCCGATCGAAGAGAACATCAGCGCCAGCTTGATGCGTTCGATGCGCGATTTCGGGCTGACGTTTTCCATGCCTTTCTTCACATAAATCTTACACGTTCCACACAGACCATTGCCGCGGCAGTTGAGATACTTGTCGAGACCGTTATAGATCTCGACCCCGGCTTTCTGGGCCTCGGTGCGCAGGTTGGAGCCCTCAGGGACCTCGATCTCTTTCTTCTCGTTGGCAATGACGACCTTTGGCATGACCCGTGGAACCTCGTAGGATGAAGTAGGCGGCCCCTCGATCCGCACTGGGGCGGAGATGGTGAGATTGTACGAAAGCGGCCGCCGTGGTCCATGCTCCGCCGGGCCCCTGGATGGGGACTCGCTTGGCGGGTTGACGGGAATTGCCCGTTCCGGTCATACTGCCTGCGAGTGATGCACAGGAAAGCTCCCCTGGGCAATGACGCATGAGTGTTCGACTGGCACACCTCAGCGACATCCATATCACCGCCACCCGACTGGGCTGGCAGTTGCGCGACTGGTTCAACAAGCGGCTGCCCGGCTGGATCAACTTTCGCTACCTGGGACGCTCCTTCCGCTTCCGCCGCGCCGAGGCCGTGCTGGCGGTATTGATGAAGGAAGTTCGCGAGCGCAAACCGGACCGGGTCATCTTTTCCGGCGACGCCACCGCGATGGGCTTTCAGCCCGAGTTCGAGAAGGCTGCCAGCCTGCTCATGGTCAGCGAGCCCGACCTGCCCGGCATCGCCGTGCCGGGTAATCACGACTACTACACCATGGCCTCCACCCTGGAAGGCCATTTCGAGCGGCACTTTGCCCCCTGGCAGGTCGGCGAGCGCGTGGAAGGGCAACTCTATCCCTTCGCGCAACGCGTCGGCGACTACTGGCTGGTGGCAGTCAACTCCAGTACGGCCAACCGCTGGCCCTGGGATGCTTCCGGGCGCGTCGATGCCGCTCAGCTGGATCGCCTCTATCATCTGCTCGATCGGCTCGAGCCCGGGCCGCGCATCCTGGTCACTCATTTCCCGGTCTTGCTGGCGAGCGGCCGCCACGAACATCCCACGCACGGTTTGCGCAACTTGCTCGAGGTCATCGACGTGGCGGCGCGAGGCGGCGTCAAGCTGTGGCTGCACGGCCACCGCCACGGCCACTACGTCATCAAGTCACACGCCGTTGCCCCGTTTCCGGTCATCTGTGCCGGGAGCGCCACCCAGTCGGGACTGTGGGGCTACAACGAGTACACGCTGGAAGGCCATCATCTGAAAGGGCTGCGCCGCGTTTTCGACTTCAAGCAAGGACGCTTCGTCGATACGTCTTCGTTCGAGGTGTTGCTGCCCGAAGTGAACGGCCGCGCCTGAACTTGCCGGTGCCGCCGGAAACCCGCGGCGAGACTGGAGGAATTGTCCGGGCTGCTGCCCGTCGACCACGATCCGGTACATCTCGTCAACGAGGGTCCGTTCATTCCGAGAACCTGCCGAGGCCGATCGCGCCAACCCTGCTGCCGTCTTCGATGATGATTTCCACAGGCTCAGTCTGCACGCTGCCCACCCAGATGTTGTCGCCGCCGACGATCTCGTAGTTGAGGCAGAGGAGATACTTGCCCGGCGCGATGCCGTCGAGCGTGCAATAAGTGCCGGTAATGTCCATGTACGACAGGGAAGTGCCGTTGCGGGTCAACGTGACCGCTTCGGGGGCGATGTGCGACTCGCCGGGCTGGAGGGTGACCGGGTCGGGCCGCTTCCGCAGCCCGTTCCGGCCATGCTCTTTCTTCGGCAACAGCGTGCCGTCCGGCTTCTTCAACACGGGTTCGCCCCGCCAGGGGATGAAGCTGCGCGGGTCCTTGCTGTCGTTGGTCACCCGCAGGGCCAGCGGGATGGTCGGTTGCCGGCGGGCCTGTTCTTTCGGATCGAGGACATCGAAGCGCCACGGATTCACGGTTTCCACCTGGAAGGCCAGCCCATCTTTGACGAGCGGCTTCGACTGGACGGCGCCCGGGGGCAGGATGTCGATGGCCAGCGGTTCGGTCTCGACCTGGCCCGCCCAGAGCGGGCCGCCCGCGGCCTGCTGCACATACTTGATGGCGACCAGGTAACGGCCCGGCTTGAGGTTGGTGATCGCCATTCGTTCGCTATTGACCCGGCTCCATTCGAGCGACAGGCTGCCGCTTTCATTGCGCAAGAGCACCGGCTCCGAGAAACGCTGGCTCTTGCCGGGCTCGATCGGCTCGTAGGCGAGACGGCGCCGCAAACCGCGCAGCCCGCGCGACTCAGGCACGATCTCCTTGCCGTCAGGCGTCCGCAACACGATCTCGCCCGGCCAGGGCAGAAAACTGCGGGCCGCCTGGGCCCGGTTGGTGATCGTCAGGCCAATCTTCAAGGTGGCGGTTTGCCGGTCCGGTGGCGCCTGCCAGAGCCGTTGCGTGTCGAGCACGAACTCGGCGTCTGCCACAGTCTTCGGTTTCGACTGCACGTCTTTCTGCTCCAGCTTGGCCGGGGCAGGATCGACGACCACGGCGGCGGCCACCACTTCCGGGCTGCCCGGCAGGTTCTTGCTGATGAGGAATCCGGCCCCGGCCAGGCAGCCAAGGGCCAGGGTGACGACCGCAACCATCTTGATCCTGGCAACGAACATGGTGTGAAGCACTCCTTCAGCTAGTTGAGTGGAAACGGAAGAGGCCGCGCTGCCCGCGGCAAAAAGCGTGGCCGTCTGCACGGTGCTGGCCGCCAGCGCCGGCGTTACGCGGGCTTCCACGCTGTGCTGCGACATCAGCTCGACAACAGCGCCTGCCCCGAAGGCCAGGCCGCGGCGTGACAGGCGCGCGCGCAACAGATCGCGGGCCCGGGCCAGCCGGCCCGATACGGTTCCCTTGGTCCAACCCAGCGCCTGGGCCGCTTCCTCGTTGCTCTTGCCCTCGAGATAGCAGAGCACGAGTGGCGCCCGATACTTGTGGGGCAGCCGGGTCAGCTCGTCGTCGAGCACCGCACGAAGCTCGCGCCAGTGCAAGTCAGTGGTCAGTTCGCTCGGTGGCATGGGAGTGGCTTGCCTTTCACGCTGCTGGAGTCGCTGCCGGGCCGTGCGGGCTTTGAGGGCCGTTCGCTGTGCCGTCTCGTGCAGCCAGCTGGCCAGCGAGTCGTGCCAGTGGCCCGAACCTGCCTTGCGGGCCAGCACGAGAAAAACGGCCTGCATGGCGTCCTCGGCGGCGTGGTCGTCATGGAGGATCCGCTTGCACACGTTGAGGACCATGGTGCCGTGGCGGTCCACGAGCTCGGCGAATGCGGCCTGGTCG
>JBFWSD010000919.1:0-3785 GCA_050248575.1 Gemmataceae bacterium | reverse complement strand
GAACTCGGCCTCTTCGACGAAGTGCTGCCCAGGCATTTCTCGATCAAGGAAAGCGTCTTTCCCTTCAACAAGTTCGCCGGCGTGGACATCATTCTCGGCCCGGAAATGCGTTCGACGGGCGAAGTGATGGGCATTGACGACGATTTCGCGGTGGCCTTTGCCAAGAGCCAGATCGCGGGCAACGCGGCCCTGCCGTCGGAAGGGGCCGTGTTCGTCTCGGTGGCCGACCGCGACAAGGCGGAAGTCTTGCCCATTGCGCGGGCGCTGGCCGAGATGGGCTATCGCCTCATCTCCACGCGCGGCACTGCGAACGCCTTGCGCGACGCCGGCATCGAGGTGGAGGAAGTGCACAAGATCCAGGAGGGCCGCCCCAACCTGGTCGACTACATGAAGAACGACCAGATTGCCCTGGTCATCAACACGCCGTCGGGCAAGGGGGCCCGCACCGACGAGGGCAAGATCCGCGCCGCGGCGGTCTCGCACGGCGTGACCTGCATCACCACGCTGGCCGCGGCCCAGGCGGCCCTCGAAGCCTGCCGCGCCGTCCGCGAACGCGACTTCGGCGTCAAATCCCTGCAAGAACGCTTTTGCGAGATGCGTCAGTAGCTGTCCCCGTGTTGCAAAGCTCGGCTGTTGACGCGGAAGTTGTGCTTGCTGTATTGTTTTCGTTGCTTTCGGGGACGGACGCCCAGGTGGCATGCGCCGAAGCTCCCGCTATCATTCCGTCCGGGACAAGACATGGACACACTGCCCGGAGCTTTGACGTGGCCGAACCGCCATTCCTCAACGATGTCGCGCTGTTCATTCCCGAAGTGCAGGAGTTGCTGGCCAGCTGGCAGCAGATCCGGGATGAAATCGACGCCCTGACGGCAATGTTCAAGGATCCGTTCGTCGATTATCCCAGGTACCAGATCAACGCGGACGGGGACTTCCTGTATGAAAAGGAATGGAAGGTGCTGCCCACCACGGTGATTGAAGGGGAGGCTCTCGACGCCACGATCCAGAGCCCGATCGGCGCCGGCGATACCGAGTTGAAAGAAGCGCACGCCCAGTTGCTGGCCCTCGTTCGCGCCAATCTGCCCACGCTCGACCGGATCCTCGCGCCAGCCGAGCGAGCCCGCCGCTGTGCCAACGGATTCATCAGCCGGATCCGGCCGGGCACCATCTTGCACCCGCACACGGGCTGGGTGCGCGACTGGCTGCGCGTCCACATTGGCCTGCGCACCGATCCAGGCGCTTCGATCACCGTGGGCAGCGAGACCCGTACCTGGACCGATGGCGGGATTCTCGCCTTTCGCGACGGCGGCCCGTACCTTCACTCCGTCCAGCACAATGGGACGCGCGAGCGGCTCATCGTTTCCACCGACTTTCGTATCGCCATGCTCGACACCGCCTTCGCCCGGGCCAGCATCGACATGCGAACCATCGCTCCTTACGTGAGCTAGCCAAGAGAACCTGCCCGCTGCCCACAGCGTTGACTCGAGACCTCTCAGGGTGGACAATACGCGCGTTCTCACCTTCCCACCCACCTGAAGAGAGGACCCCGCCATGTTGCGCGTACGCTGCCTCCTGCTGTCGGTCAGCTTGCTCGTGGTTGCACCCTTGCGTGCGGATGATGCCACGCGCGAGGTGCAGCCCGCCATCGAGAAGGGCCAGCGCGTCTTCACCGCGGGCCACAGCTTCCACGTCTTCATGCCCAACATCCTCCGCGACATCGTCAAGTCGGCCGGCATCAACGACCATGTCCAGGTCGGCGTGTCGTCGATCGGCGGCTCGCGCGTCATCCAGCACTGGAAGCTGCCCGACGAGAAGAACAAGGGCAAGAAAGCCCTGGCCGAAGACAAGGTCGACGTGTTGACCCTGTCCCCCATCTGGCATCCCGACGAGGGCATCGACCTGTTCACCGAGCTGGCCCTCAAGCACAACCCCAACGTGCGCGTGCTGGTGCAAGCGTTCTGGCTGCCCTACGACCAGTTCGACGTCAACTATCAGAAGAAGCGGCCCGAGCCGGTGGATCGCAACAAGCGCACGGGCGAGGAAATGCGCAAGATCTTCGAGCCGTACAACAAGAGCGTGGTGGAGCAGGTCGAGGCCCTCAACAAGAAGCACGGCAAGACCGTGGTCTACGTGGTCCCCTGCGGGCAGGCCCAGATTGCCTTGCGCGAGAAGATCATTGCCGGCGCAGCCCCCGGGCTGAAAGAGCAAAACGACCTGTTCACCGACGCCATCGGCCATCCGAAGCCAGCGTTGCGCGTGCTGGCGGCCTATTGCCACTACGCGGTGATCTACCGCAAGAGCCCGGTCGGGCTGCCCGTGCCCGCAGCGCTGGGCAAGGCGGACGATCCCGACACGCAGAAGCTGAACCGCCTGCTGCAAGAACTCGCCTGGCAAGCGGCCCTGGAGCATCCGCACAGTGGCGTTCGTAAGAACTGACATGATGAGACGATGACACGATGTCACCCCGTCGGTACTTGACCTGTCCCGCGGGGTTGACCATAGTGGAGTTGCTGGGGGGAGAGTCGGCCTTCCAAGGGGGGCGGCCGACAACCATCCAACCACGTTTCGAGGAAGACCCATGAACAAGCTGCACAGGCCGAACTGCCCCGAATGCACCGACGACTTCGATCGTCGCGACTTCCTGCGTGCCGTGGGCACCGGGGCCGCGGCCCTGGGTGTCAGCCCGGTGCTGGCTGCCGACGCTCCCGACGCCAGCAAGGCCGACAAGCCGAAGAACACCAAGCCGGCCGAAGACCTGATCCGCGAGCTCTTCGCGGGCCTCGACGACAAGCAGAAGGAACAGCTCGTGCTGCCCTGGAACCATGGCGGCGAGAACGGCGGGCTGCCCACGCGCCTGCGCACCTACAACGCAGCCACCATGGGCCGCACCATCGGCAAGAACTACACCAAGCCGCAGCAAGAACTGGTCGAACGGATCCTCAAGGCGATCCTGTCGAACGACGAGGCGTTCACGCGCATCAGCCGCAACAACACCTGGGATGCGTCGCGCAGCTTCGAGAACTGCTCGGCCCTCATCTTCGGCGACCCGAACGACAAGAAGCAGTTTGCCTGGCTGTTCGCGGGCCATCACCTCACCGTGCGTTGCGACGGCAACTCCGAGCCCGGCGCGGCCTTCGGCGGGCCGATGTATTACGGCCACCTGATCAGCGGCTACAACCCCAAAAACGTCTGGAACTACCAGACCAAGAAGGCCCTGGAAGTCTTCGACGCCCTCGATGAAAAGCAGAAGGAAAAGGCCATCGTCAAGGGCAGCCCGGGCGACCGCGAAGCGGGCCTCAAGCCGCGCAACCCGCAGCCCGGCATCGAACTGTCCGAGCTGTCGGCCGATCAGCAGCAGCTCGTCGAAGTCGTGATGCGCAGCCTCCTCGACCCCTTCCGCAAGGAAGACGCCGACGAGGTCATGGAGATCGTCAAGACCAACGGCGGGCAGGGCAAGATCCACCTGGCCTTCTACACCGACGGCATGAAGAACACCGAACGCTGGGACTTCTGGCGCCTGGAAGGCCCGGGCTTCATCTGGAACTTCCGCGTACTGCCCCACGTGCACACGTACGTGAATATCGCCAAGAAGGCGTAGGCCCTGGTGGAAATGACTAATGAGTAAGGCCTGATGCCTAAACGAATGACGAATGACCAAAGGCCCGGGGCGCTGAGCCCCGGGCTTTTTCTTTCGTTCGCTAGTGCTGGCTCGATTGCTTCAATGAAGTCTTGTCGCTGCGACGACCCCGCCAGGGGTCGTAGAGATTAGCCGGTGGTCGAAGCGCAGC
>JBFWSD010000918.1:0-3787 GCA_050248575.1 Gemmataceae bacterium | reverse complement strand
GCGCTCGCGCGGCAAGCCTGCCCGGGCAATCACGTTCAAGAGCGCATCGGCCACGAAGCCCAGAAGCGTGTTCATCTGCACCAGCGGTACGTTGACCGCCTTCGAGCCGGTGTTCGGCGTGTGCATCGACCCGACGCGATCAAGGTAGGCTACCATCTTCTCGTCGTAGGGCCGCGTCACCAGCGCTTGCAAGTAGCGCGACAGGTGCTGCTTGCGAAAGCGGATCAGTTCGTGATCCAGGGAGAGTTGATCGAGCGAGCCCGCGAGTGGGCCCTCGTAGCCCTCTTGCCTGGGCAGAAAGTGCCGCCACGTCGCGTCGTACGAATGCAGCTTGTCGTAGACCGCATCGACGAGCGCGGGCACAAGCGGTGCGAGAAAGTCGGCCGCCTGGTGAATGGCAGCCACGTCTTCGGGCTGAAAGCCCATGAAGCCGGCGAGATACTGGAAGCGGTAGGAGAGGTCGGACTCGAGGCGGGGTTCGTCGATTTTTTGCATGGCAAAGCTCCGCTCGCGAAAGTGGATTAAATGATCCAATTATGAGTGCCTCTAAGTGGATGTCAAGATCTTATTTCGCGTGTTCCCAGGACTGCCCGTCTCTTTCCTTGGCCTAGAATGAAACAGGTCTTTCACTGTGGACACGATGATCGATGTCGCGCAAGAAACGGCTCTTCCTCATCTCCCTGGTGCTTGCCGCACCACTGATCACGACGGTGGCAGTGGCGTCTTTCCGTCCGTACGTGTTTCTGCCTGCTCATCAGCATTGCATCAAGATGGCGGGAATGGCCCTCCATGAGTACGCCGAAACAAATCAGGGCCGCTTTCCCAGCCACGCCGAGGGCTACGGCAACGCCCTGCTCCTGATCCAAGAAAACTGGTGGCATGCCATGACCGGCCCGGGCTACGACGTTGCCGCCTTTCGCGAAGCGCAGGTCAGCGGACGCGGGCTGTCCGAAGAGCAGTGTGGCCGTGTCTACGTGCAGGGTCTCAATGCCAACACCAGCGGCGAAGTCGTGGTGCTGTTCGACAAACTGTCCACGCCCGGCGGAGACCACAGCCGCTTGCCGGCGAGGCTGTTCATGGCACGCCGTCGCGAAGTGCTCCATGTCGACGGCCACATGGATGTCGTCAGCGATGAAAACTGGTCCGCCTTTGCCGCCGGGCAGATTGAGCTGCTCGTGAAGGCAGGCATTCCCCGCGCCGAAGCCGAGAGGCTCTATGCCCAAGTCCACGAATGACCAGCGAATCGCATGTGAGAATGTCGGGCGGCGGCGTCCGTTTGCGCAATGAAGGCCCTTATCGCCATGCTCTTAACCGTTGCAACATCTTTACTTGCGTCTGGACGCCGGCTTCGCCAGGCGAAAAGTGCGCAAACAATCGACTCAAGTAGCGATGGCCAAACGACTTTGGCATCTGGTTGTGACACGGATTGACAAAAGGCATTCAACCACCTCCTTTCGCGCGCGGCGGCCAAAGTTACCATCATTCTGCGCCGGGCAGGGGAAAAGTACGTGTCAGGTTTGTCTGTTCGCTTCGCCGCGGCTGGACGATGGTGACGAGGACCGCGAACAATCCAGCAAATCGCCTGTGAGAATGTCGGTTGGCGGCGCATACTGAATACTGTCCCGCCTTTTTCTGCCCGTCCGTTGCCAGCCGGTCGGCCGCCGATTAACCTGGACGCGGAACATCGGGCTCCTACGAGGACCTCTCATGCATCGACCCCTGCGTTTGCTTGCCCTTGGACTCGCCCTGGCCGGGCTGCTTGGTTTCTCGCTTAGCTGGCGGGAAAGTCCTGCTCTCAACGCCGAGGAGGGCAAGCTCCCCTTTCGCGTGCCGCCCGGCTTCGTGGTCGAGAAAGTCGCTGGCGCGCCGCTGGTCGAACATCCGATCATGGCCGGCTTCGACGACGAGGGCCGCCTCTTTGTCGCCGAGTCGGCCGGCATGAACATGAAGGGGCCGGAAATCCTCGAGAAGCGGCCCAACTCGATCCGCGTTCTCGAAGACACCGACGGAGACGGCCGCTTCGACAAGGCCGCCACCTTCGCTGACAGCTTCAGTTTCCCGATGGGGGCCCTGTGGCACGACGGGGCCTTCTACGTGATGTCCGCCCCCAGCCTGTGGAAACTGGAAGACACCACGGGCAAGCGCGGCGTGGCCGCACGGGCCGATCGCCGCACCGAGGTGGTGGCCGGCTTCAAGACGCGCGGCAACGCCGCCGACATTCATGGCCCGTTCCTTGGGCCCGATGGCCGCTTCTACTGGACCGACGGCGGCAACGGGCACGACGTCCGCATGCCGGACGGCACGGCGTTCAAGGGGAGCACGGCCCGCATCTTTCGTTCGCGGCCCGATGGCTCGGCCCTCGAGATGGTGTGTGCGGGGGGATTCGACGATCCGGTCGAGATGGCCTTCACGCCGGAAGGCGAGCCGTTCGCGACCGTGGACATCTTCATCAACAAGCCGGCCCGCATCGATGCCATCATCTACTGCATCGAAGGGGGCGCGTTTCCGTGGCGGCCCGAGATCCGCAAAGAAGTGAAGACGACCGGGGAATTGCTGCCCTTGATCGCCGACATTGGCTGGGTGGCCCCGTCCGGGCTGATGCGTTACCGCGGTGACGCGTTCGGCCGAGATTTTCGCGACAACCTGCTGGTCACCGAGTTCAACACGCATCGCATCAGCCGGCATGCGCTGGAACGCGTGGGGGCTGCCTTCGTCACCAAGGCACACGAGTTCCTCGCGTCCACGGATCCCGACTTTCACCCGACCGACGTGTTGCAGGATGCGGATGGCAGCCTGCTGGTGATCGACACCGGGGGCTGGTTCCGGAATGGCTGCCCGACCTCGCAGATCGCCAAGCCGGAGATCAAGGGGGCAATCTATCGCATTCGCCGCGCCGACGCGCCGAAGGTGGACGATCCGCGCGGGCGGAAACTCGACTGGACCAAGCTCTCCCCCGCCGAGCTGGTGGGACTGCTCGACGATCCGCGCTTTGCGGTCCGCGATCGCGCCATCCACGTGCTGGGCAAGCGCGGCAAGGATGCCATCGCGGTCTTGAAGGAAGCGGCGGCCCGTGCGGAATCGGCCGAGGCGCGACGCAACGCGGTCTGGGCACTGACGCGGATCGAGACTGCCGAGGCGCAGGCGGCGCTGCGCCCGGCCATCCAAGATACCGACATGAGTGTGCGGTTGGCGGCCACGCATGCGGCCGGGCTGCTGCGCGACGGCAAAGCGCTGTCCGTGCTGATGGAGCGAGTCCGCACCGATCATCCGGCAATGAAGAGGCAAGCGGCCACGGCGCTGGGTCGGCTGCGGAATGCCGAGGCGCTTCCGGCCCTCTTCGAAGCGCTGGGCAAGGGGGGCGATCGCTTCCTCGAGCACGCGTTGATCTATGCCCTCATCCAGATTGCGGATCGGCCCGGCACGCTCGCCCGGCTCAAGGATCCGAACCCGAACATCCGCCGCGGCGCGCTGATCGCGCTCGATCAGATGGAGGAAGGCAACCTCACCCGAGAGCTGGTCACGCCGCTCCTGGATACCGACGATCGTGCCCTGCAACAGTCGGCGCTGGCCATCATCGCCGAGCGGCCCGGCTGGTCGGGGGAGATCGTCGGTCTCCTGGGCAAGTGGCTTGCGGACCCGAAGCTCGACGAGGGCCGCCAGGAAAGCCTGCGCGGAGCGTTGCTCGCCTTCGGCAAGGACCCGTCGATCCAGGAGCTGGTCACGACCGCGCTGGAACGCGCGCGCACGCCGTTGCCCTTGCGGATGTTGCTGCTGGAGACGGTGGCTC
>JBFWSD010000917.1:0-3791 GCA_050248575.1 Gemmataceae bacterium | reverse complement strand
ATTCCAGCCCGCGGCCCAGGGCATAGACGACCAGTTTCTCGCACAGGCAGTTGAGGAAGCGATCCTCGTCCTGAAGCAACAGCTGATTCAGCTCGCGCACGTTCTTGAAGGAACGGCCGTCGGGCAACGTTCCGCTGGCATCGATCTTGGGGTCGCGCACGTGGGGGTTGAACTGGAAACGCGACGATTCCTGCACGCGAAATAGCCCGCTGGCGTCGTAGTTCTCCAGGGCGAAACCGAGCGGGTCGATCTTGGCGTGGCACGCTGCGCAGGCTGCCACCGAGCGATGGATCGCCAGCCGCTCGCGCACCGTGGCCTTGTCCGCGCCGGGCACCTGGGGCTGAATCTCTCCCGCATTGGGAGGAGGCGGCGGCGGCGGATCGGCCAGCATGTTTTCGAGGATCCACAGTCCGCGCTTCACCGGGGAAGTGCGCGTGCCGTTGGAGGTGATGGTCAGGATGCTTGCTTGCGTGAGCAGCCCGCCACGCTGGTATTCCGGCTTCAGGGCCACCTTGCGGAAGTGATCCCCCTTGACGCCCGGAATGTCGTAGAAGCGGGCCAGCCGCTCGTTCAGCATCGTGAAATCGGCAGCAATGAACTTCAAGACGGATTGATCGTGATCGAGCAACTCCGCGAAGAAGGCTTCCGTTTCGCCGGCCATGGCCTCTTGCAAGTGTTCGTCGTAACGAGGAAAGAGCTTCGCGTCGGGGACCACGCGGCCCAGCTGACGCAGGCCGAGCCATTGCCCGGTGAAGTTCTTGATGAACTCCCGGGACCTGGGATCTTTGAGCATGCGGGCCACTTGCTGGTCGATGACCTTCTCGTCGTGGAGGCGGCCCGTTTCCGCCAGGCGAAAGAGTTCTTCGTCGGGCATGCTGCTCCACAGGAAATACGACAGCCGCGATGCCAGCTCGTGATCGGTTAAACGCCTTGGCTTCTCCTGGTCGCTCGGTTCCGAAAGGAACAGGAAGTCGGGCGAACAGAGAATGGCAATGAGCGGCACCTTGATGGCAGCCTCGAAGCTGTCCTTGCACGGTCGCGCCTTGCGGAAGCCCGCCACAAGGCGATCGATCTCTTCCTTCGCCACGGGCCGCCGGTAAGCGCGGCGGGCAAATGCCGCGAGCACTTCGCGCGCATAGACCTCCTCATTGTCGCGGTTCTTCGACGCGAACAAGATGCGCCGATGACTGGACGGGGGCCAGCTCTCGTAGATCGGCCCGTCGATCTCGTACCAGTCCACGGCGAGATAAGGCTTGGGATAGTCGGCATCGCGCACATTCAGGCGCTTGTTCAGCTCCTGGTTGATGAAGTTGGCCGAGAAGTCGTAGCGATTACGGACGAAGACCGTGGTACGCACAGCCTCCGAGAAATAGCGGGCCTCGTACACGACGGGCTCGTTGCGACCGGCCTCCACGTCGCAGGACAGTACACGAAACCCGTTGGAGGCCACCTGGAGGCGCGGCGGGCCAAATCGAAAGCTGTCGGGACGAGCATCGCCGGGATAGTGTCCGAAGGCCCGCACGCGAACGATGTACTCGCCGGCCTGTGGGTAAGTGAAGTTGATGGCCCGCAGCACCTGCGTGCGATACTCTTCCGGGCGAACAGGATGGAGATGTTCGAAACCGGGGGACTGGTGTTCGGCAGTGCCGCCTCCCAGCGTCCAGGCGATGAAGCGGCCCCGCTCATTGCGGTTCTCCCGGTTCCCTTGAGGGGTATCGTTGGCGTAGTAGTAGCCGCGGTCTTCCTTGCTGCGGCGTTCTGCCTGGAAACGCCAGCGTTCGCGGGCGGGCTGTTCCCCAGTGACAATGGCCAGGTCCACGGCCTTGCGGGCCGCGCGCAAGTATTTCTCCAGGTGCAAGGGGGACACCGTCAGGGCTGCCCCGTTGTTGTCGAAACCGTTCGCGGGCGGATCTTCCGGTAGCTCCAGGCTTGCATCGTGACTCACGCCGAGCAGATCGCGGATGGTATTGCGATACTCGTTGCGGTTGAGTCGGCGCAGCACGATGCGGCCGCCGCGGTCGCGTGCGACCGCCGTTGCGCGCTTCAGTTCCCGCGCAATCCACGTGCTCAGACTATTGAGCTCTTCGCGCGAGAGAGCCGGCTCTCCCTTGGGAGGCATCTGCCCGAGATTCACGCGGTCGGCAATTTCGTGCCATACAGCGCTGCTCTTCTCCTGAAACATGTCAGCGCCCAGGCGGGCCAGGTTCAGCCCGGCTTTCGGCTTGTCTGCGCCGTGGCAGCGCACACAGTGATTCTGCAGCAAGGGGCGGATCACCTCGGTAAAGGCCTTCGCGTTCGCTTCCTGAGGCTGGGCCTGTATCGGCCCACTCATCCAGTGGCAGGCAAGCAGGGCCAGGCAACAGGCGGCAATGTAGGTCTTGGTCATGGCAGCTTCTCCTGCGCGGCGAGTCGCGCCCGATCCTGGGCCCGCCCGGCACGTTCGATGTAAGCGCGATGCGGGGTCAGCCCGTATTCCTCGATCAACCGGGCCACGGTGAGCTCGGGATCGAGCGAGGCCAGCGACACCAGGTCATCGTCGTGGTGCCAGGTGACCTGGACGCGCGTGCCGTACTTGGCCTGGAGCTGGCGCATCTTGGCGACGTGGAAATCGACTTCGAAGAGCTGCTTGCCGAGCGGCAGCACCGCGCCGGTCCAGCGTTGATACTTGCCCGTGGACTCGAGCGTGTCGCCGCTGATGTCAAGAATGCTTGCAGTGCTGCGCTTGGTGGCACTGACCACGAAGCATTGATTGAGCCAAGCGTGGCTGCGCAGCTGCCGCGCCGCCGGGTAGGCGGAGGGATAGAAGATGATGCGAGCACCTTTTTCCTTCAGCCGCCGCCACTGTTCGTGCCAGTTCACATCGAAGCAGATCTGGATGCCGATCCGCCCGAAGTCGGTTTCGAAGATCGGGGGATCGATCTGCCCGGGGCAGACCTGCTTCTCCAGTTCTCCTTCGGTGGGGCGAATCTTGTCGTAACGACCAACGACCTTGCCCGCGCGATCGATCAAGACGGCCGAGTTGAAAGTCTGGTCGCCGTCGCGGACCTCGAGCGGGCAGATCACATAGCACGACTGAGCCCGCGCCCAGGCAGACAGCCGCTGGATGGTTGGCCCGTCGAGCCCTTCGGGCTCGCCGCGCGTGAAAGTCTCGGGCAGACAGGCGATATCCGGTTTGAACGAGGCGGCCCGGTCGAGAATCGACAGGGTGGCATCGAGCAATGGCTTGCCGGGCTTTTCCTGGAGCCCTTCCTGAGTGACGGTGACCACGCGTACCAGCGGGTTGGCCGGTCGCGCCCTGGGCGCGGGCTCCTCGGCACGAGCCGTCGACAGAACGCCCAGGATGAGCAAGGCTGTCAGTTTCTTCATGGCGTACCCCCGTTCGCCGTGATGGCAGGCAGGTCTTCGATGATCGCGGCACCACTGGCGTGTTGCAATCCGATTCTTTAGAATCGAACTCCGATTTCTCGTCAACGAGGAAAGGCAGCATTCATGAAATGCACGAAGCACGTGGCCCTGCTTATCGAGACGTCGCGGGAATATGGTCGCGGTCTGCTCCGCGGCGTCACGCGCTATCATCGCGAGCGGGGCAACTGGTCGATCTATTTCAAGCCGCAGGGGCTGGGCGCGCCGCCGCCGCCCTGGCTCACGGGCTGGAAGGGCGACGGCATCCTGGCCCGTATTGACGATCGCCGCATGGCCCGGGCGGTGCAGGCGACCGGTCTTCCCGTCGTCGATCTGCGCGGCGCGCTCGACGACCTGGGGCTTCCTTCCATCGGCGTCGATAACCAGCA
>JBFWSD010000916.1:0-3802 GCA_050248575.1 Gemmataceae bacterium | reverse complement strand
GCCGCGAGGTTGAAGACCGTTTGCGCCACGGGCGCCGGCATGGGCAAGATGTCCGGCGTCGAGTCGTTGAAGAAGCCGTTGCCCAGGCCGGGCAGCATCCACAGGGTCGCTTCCTGGGCGTTGGTGTCGCTGAGGTCGGGCACGCCATCGCTGTCGTAATCGTCGGTCGAGATGGCATTGGGGCCGAGACCGACGTCGAGGCGCGGCCCGACATTGAGAGTCCAGCTCGCCCCGGAACCGCTGCCGAACAGCACCGACACGTCGTTCGAGCCCTGATTGACGACAGCGACGTCCATCAGCGCGTCGTTGTTGAGGCGGCCCACAGCCAGGCTGACCGGATTGGTGCCCGTGAAGAATGACTGCGCTGTGGTGTTGAACTGTCCGGGGGCCGTGGCCAGGTAGATCAGAATATTGTTGCTGCCGCTGTTGGTGACCAGGAAATCCTCGAGGCCGTCGTTGTTGATGTCGGCCAGCGTGACAAAGCCGGGCGCTTGCACGCCGGCAGTGCTGTTGAAGGTGCCCACGTTGAAGGTGGTGGTGCCGGCGGTGCGAATCTGCGACAGGACCTGGTCGGCCGACTGATTGGCGAGCACGACATCGGCCACGCCGTCGCCGTTGAGATCCCTGGCGGCAAAGGGCACCGCACGGTCGACGCGGACGAAGGGGCGGAAGGTGCCGTCGCCGTTGCCCAGGATGATGAGGATGTCGCCGAAGTCGTTGCCGATGACGAAGTCGAGGTTGTTGTCGCCATCAACATCGCTGGTGATGAAGCCGCTGGGCACATTGCCCGCCAGAGAGACGGTGCCGATGGTGAAGCTGCCGGCCCCGTCGTTGAGGTAGACCGAGATGGTGTTGTCGTCGGAATTGAGCAGGGCCACGTCCAGCAGCGTGTCGTTATTGAAATCTCCCGCCACGATGGCCACGGGCAGCGTGCCGCCTTCGAAGACCTTCGGGTCGGCAAAGTTGCCGCCCCCCAGCCCGACCATGACCGAGAAGGTATTGTCCTTGAAGTTGATGGTGGCCAGATCGAGATTGGCGTCGCCGAAGAAGTCGCCCACCACCGTGGCGATGCTCTGCTGCCGCGTCAGGGCGCCGGGCACGAAGTTGAAGCCGGTCTGGCGGAAGGGATTCAAATACGATTCGTAGCTGTACAGCCCATCGTTCGTGCGGACACGGCTCGCATCCACGAAGATACCGCTACCGTCATTGAGGAAGATGCTGACGTCGCCCGACAACTCGTTGGTGGTGACGATGTCGATGTCGGTATCGCCATCGATATCGACCAGCGACAGCCCGTGCGGGGCGGCCAGCGTCGGCAGCGACAGAGTACTCACCGTCAGTCCGCCCGGGCCGCCCAGGAAGACGGTCAGATCGTTCGAGCCGGAATTGATAACCACCAGGTCGCCGTAACCGTCCTTGTTCAGGTCGGCAGAGGCCAGGCTGGTTGGCTGGTTCAATGTTTTGACACCCCCGCCGATGGGTCCCGGGGGCACGACGAATTCTTGCGTCAAGGTTTCGATGATGCTCCCATTCGGGGCCATCTCGAAAGTGACCACCTGGTCGCGGCCAAAGACCAGCCCGGCCAGGCGAACCTTGCCGGTCGCGGAATCGGTGATGAAGGCGAGGTCGCGCACGCGGGTCTGACTGATCTGCTGTGCGGGGCCGAAGATGCCTTCGCCCTGTCCTTCGCGGAACAGCACCTGCCCTTGTTGCGACATGATGGTCAAATCGAGATCGCCGCTCTGATCCCAGTCGAAAAGGATCGGCGTGGAGTCGGTCGAACGCGTGGTGGCGAATTCGGCATTGGCGAACGAGCCACTGCCGCTGCCGAAGCCGATGACGACCGTTGAGTCGGCGAGCAAGAGGCTGACGTCCAGTCGGCCGTCGTTATCGTAGTCGCCGATCGAAGCGGCCAGGACTATCGGGAGCGAGCTGTCGGCAAAGATGCCGCCATTGTTGCCGTTGCCGGCGGGCAGACTGCTGCCCGAGTTGAAGCCCTTGCCATCAAAGCTCTGCAACAGGCCGCCGGACTTGATGGTGATGAGGTCATCGAACGAGTCGCTGTTGATATCGCCGACAACCTGGTAGAACGGGCTGGGCAGGATGACAGGGGACTTGGTGAAGTCGAGCGTGCCATCGACGATGCGGAAGCTGGTGTTGTTGACGATCGAGATGCCTTGCACGCCGTCGTTGTTGAAATCGCCGACACCGACCGAGCCGACGGTAGTGATGGACTTGAACAGAGTGAAGAAGCCGCCCCCTTCGACGGTGGCGTCGGCAACGCCGTTGGCGCGGCCCACCCAAATCTGCGTCTGCGCGGTGGCGCCGTTCCGGACCGCCAGGTCCATGATGCCGTCGCCGTTGAAGTCGAGCACGGCCTGGCCGGTGCCCTGGAAGTAGCCCACGCGGGTGAACGAGGCAGTGCCGAACCCGTCCAGGCCGTTGTTGATGTATATTTCCTGGCCGGTGACGAAGTCATCGAGCCCATCGCCGTCGAAATCTCCCGCCAGGAACGTGGGGAAGAGGCTGTCGACCCGGAAAGAGGTGGAGAAGAGAAAACTACCGTCGCCATTGCCCGAATAGATGGAGACACCGCCCAGCCCGAAACCGGGCGGAATCGTGAAACCGAGTTGTGGATCGAAGACGTCGTCGATACTGATGGGGATGCCTGGGCCGTCGTAAGCGGCCAGGTCGACACGGCCGTCGCCGTTGAAGTCGCCAGCGACGAGGCCGGTCACCGCAGCACCAGGAACACCGACCGGATAGAACACGGCCGGATCAAAGTTGCCATCGCCTTGATTCAGACGGACGTAGAACCCTGTATTTTGCGAGGTGCTGGTGACGATATCCGCCGCGCCGTCGCCATTGACGTCGGCGGTCAGCATGGTGTTGCTGGCGTTTTCGATCCTCAAGAGCGGCGGGGCTTGCAGATTGCCGTCTCCGGAGCCCCGGAAAAAGTCGAGTGCGTTGGACAGGACGATGTCGGTACGGCCGTCGGCGTCGAAATCGGCAACGGCGACGCCGGCATATTCTTGCGTGTCGATGATGCGCGAGGTGTCGAGCAGGGTCGTGGCATCGCCCAGTGTCAAACCCAGGTTTTTGCCGTTCACGTTGACAAAATCCCAGAGCCCATCGCCATTGAGGTCAGCGGGTAGCAAGTTATCGCCGCCAGTGATGGTGCTGCCGCCGGGGCGCGTGAGTTCGATGGGAGTTGCAAAGCCCCCCAGGCCGTCACCGAGCTGGACCAGCATGGTGGTGATGATTTCCTGCCCAGAAACCGAAGCGAGCGGTGCGTAGCCTTCGATGAGATCGAGCCTGCCGTCGAAGTTGATATCGCGGACCACGGGCAAGAAGCCGCTGCCCCCATGCTCGCCAAAGAACGTGAAGGCCGCGCTCGTCTGGGTTCCCGTGCCCAGGAACACTTCACCGCTGTAACGGTTGAAGGCGATGTTGTCCGGGGCGATGCCGTCATCCACGGTGACCAGATCGAGCAGGCCGTCGCCGTTGAAGTCGCCGATCGAGATCTGCCCGTTCCGGAGGCCGGCGATGGATACGGGATTGAAGGTGGCAGCATGGGCCACATCGTAGACAATACGCAGATTCGTTGGGCTTACATTGGCATCAGGGACGCCGATGGCGATGTCGAGGTTTTGATCGTTGTCGAAGTCGGCCACGCGCAAGACATCGAGGTCGAAGTTGGTTGGTATCGACGACTGGTCGGCCTTGACGAATGCGAACGGCACGCCGGTGCTGGAGAAGTTTCCGCCGCCGCGGTTCAGCAGCACCTGGAAGCCGATGCCCG
>JBFWSD010000915.1:0-3804 GCA_050248575.1 Gemmataceae bacterium | reverse complement strand
CTTCCGATGCAGGAGTTTGGACAAGAGCGGGACGGCGATTTCGAGGTTGACCTTGCCCGTACGACGGCTGCGCCCTTCGTGCTCCCTTCGGGTGGTAACCCCCTTAACCCGCAGGGACGCTACGGCGTACCGGTCTACCCCTGCTATGCCCCCCACATTCGGGGCTTTCAGGAATCGGTCGATTACGTCGTTGATTTCCTTAACGCACGCTTGGAGCGAACGCCGGCGGTTTCGGTCCCTCAAGAAATGGTCCAACGAATCGCCGAAGCGATTCAAGATCGCGTGGCCGACACAGATCTTGCTGGTGAGAGGAGAGTCCTGGGTGTACTCGTGCTGGCCTGGTGCGAGGTAAAAGGGTTCTACGATTTTGGGAATCCTGAGCGCTTCGACCGGATTTCACCCCCCGAGGGCGGACGGGCTATCGTCCCTCACTATCCGAGAATCGTTGAGGGGATCTGGGCGGCCAAAGTGGAAGAGGGGCGAGAGGCGGGCGAACGATACGGACCATGCAGTTTTAGCGGAGTTACCGCCAATCTGGTCTCGGCATACTGCAAGGCGTGGCCTTGGGCGTTCCCAACCTGGAGTTGTCCACTGCCGCACGGCGGCAATGTAGAAATGCTGGTGGAAGGGATCGCGGTTTCACCGGAATCGTATCGCGCGCTGACGCTGGGCGCTTGCGTGTTCAACCGATTAACTCAGCGAGTCAGTTCCCTGGTCATCCCCGAGGTTTTCTCTCCCGCAGATACCCGCACCGGCAAGGAGCAGGCACAGCGGCGCAACCTGAGTGACTTGCCGTCGGTCTACGGAGCCGCCTTCCTGCTGCCGGTGCAGGACACTACCCTAACCAACCAGGAGCACCGGGAGTGTTTCACAGACGGGATTCGGGCCATGCTCGCAGCCAATCCGGATGACCCGAACCAAGCCGACCGGTACATGACGGAGGTTGTCGGCTTCAATGCCTTTCTACCGCCGGACATGGCCATAGACGACTACCGGCTGACGTTGGTCTATTTCTCGGGCGATTACACACGCGGCGACATCCACCTGCGCGCTTTCATCCAGGACGTGATCCCCAGCACGCTTGGCACACTGCGGGACTTGGCGCGGTCAAATGTCGGCAGCGCCATGACGCTGCTCCAGACACTCATGCCGGCGATGACGGATAAACAGCGGGCGTACTTCGGACGCTGCTACCAGTCGGTACCGTACCTGCTCGCGAGGGCCTACGGTGGTACGTACCTCTGGCAGCAACTGGAATCGCTGCTGCACCGCCGGCCGCTGGACGCCCGGCGAGTGACCGTCAATGCCGCTCGCCGGATGGAAAGCTTGGTGCCGCAGTGGCCCGCCAGCCGCTGGACCTTGGCCGACGAAATTGGATTCTACTTGTCCTTCCTCAAATTCCTTACCCAGGCCAACGTTCATCCCCGCTTGGCAAATCACAAAGGAGATAAGACCATGCCCATGCGACCGTGGGGGGATTTGTTACAAGCCCTGGAACGAGCGCCGGTCGAATCAGTCAAGTTCGACTCTGTGGCGGAACTTGGTTTTGCTTGCGGCCTGCTGATTCGCCGATTCAGCGGATGGTATTCGTATGAAATGGGCAGGGACAAGGATTTTCTAAAGGATCGCGTCCTGACTTTTGGTGCCTCTCTTTTGCCCCGCGACGTGTCTCGCGCCGTCCGGACGATCCGCGACGTCGCCCATAAATTCGACGGACTCCGCCAGGCAGTCGAGTTGGGGCAACTCGCTTACTATCCGAAAGAGGAGAGGAAAGCCCATATCGGTGATTACGCCCGGCGGCTCGGTATTGTCCTGGCCGAGTTGGAGCGGCAAAGTGCGAACCTCGACAAGTGCCGGGACGAGTTCATGACCGGCTTCTGGTCCGGCTACTCGCTACAAGGCTATGACAGGCCCCGGAAATCCCGGGAAGACAAGCAATCCGTCCCCCAATCTCAGGAGTAAGACTCATGCCCGTGCGAACCGGTGAAATCTTGTTCGTCAAGTGCGTCAAGTGCGGCATCCCGAACCGCGACCCGCTACGCGACAGCGACGCCAGGCGTCTATTCGGCGAAGATGACGGCCGCATCTCGCTTTCCGACGTCAGCATCAAGCGCGACGTGCGCGACTACGTCGTCGCCCGGTTTCCCGAAGATGGGCCAAATGGGCCGGACAAGACCCGGTTCGTCTTCGTGCAGAAAAAGTATAGCCTGGACGGCCGCACGTTGCTCGGCCGTGATGGTTTGGCCCAGGCGATCCTCGAAAAAGTCCGCGAGGGCCGACCCGCGCCGGCTCACGAGGTGCCGGCGGAAGAGCCACCGGCCAGGGGCCGAAGGGCTCGCCGGGCCGCGGCCGCCGGACCGGAGGCGGACGACAAGGGTGATCTGTTCGGCGCCGCCTTCGACATGCGTGTCTTCGGCGCCGTTTTCAGCGTCGAGGGCAAGAGTTTCAACCAGACCGGCCCAGTGCAGTTCAGCTGGGCGCACTCGCTCCATCCCGTGGAGACCAAATACACCCAGGGGACTGTGTGCATGCCCTCCAAGGACGCCCCGGCACCCACCGAGGAGACAGAACCCCGAGAGGGTGCGGCGGGGGACGAGGAGAGAAAGGGCAAGACCCAGGGCACGATCTGGACCCAGTACCAACTCCCGTTTGCGGTTTTTGCCATGCCCGCCGTGGTCAACGCCACCATCGCGGCGCAGACGAAAATGACCGATGCCGACATGGACCTAGTCCTGGCGGGGCTGTGGAAAGGCACGATCCAGCGCCAGGCGCGCGGCCGGGGCATCCAGCAGCCCTTGCTCTTGCTGCACATCGAGTACAGCGATCCGTTCTTCCGCATTGGCTTTCTGGAAGAAGGGTTGAAGCTGGCTCCCGGCCGGGACGAGCGCGAGCGCTGGCTTGGCGGCAATTCGCCGACTGGCCTCGCCGAGGTGGCGTTGAACGTTGAGGGAGTCGCCGAACGAATGGGCCAACAACGAGGCAAGATTGCCCGCGCCCGGGTGTGGGTCGACCCGCAACTGCGACTGGTGGGCAGCCTGCCAGCGGAGACCGGTATCTGGCCGGAGGGAGTGTAAATGGAAACCGTTGTTGTATTCGAGCTGCGCGGCTCGATTGCGCACTACCGGCGGCCGGACACGCTGGGTACTCACGCCAGCTACCCATTCATTCCCCGGACGACCTTGCGAGGGCTGATCGGGGCTATCCTTGGCGTGGAATATCGGGAAGAGGGGGACGTTCTGCCCGCGGAGGCGCGCTGCGGGTTGTGCCTGCTTGCTCCAGTGAAGACCGTCGCGCAGGAACTCAGCCTGCACGGGAAGAAATGGGTTCGGCAGGGAGAGCAGGATTCTAGTTTTCACCGGCCCACCTCCCTAGAGCTAGTAGTGAACCCCCACTATCGCGTCTTCTATGCGGGCCCCCAGGCGGATGAACTAGCGGATCGGTTGGAGAATAGGCAAAGCTGCTTTCACACCTACCTCGGCAGCGCCTTTTGTCTGACATTCCCCGAATGGGTCGGAAGGAAGCCTGCCGAGGCGATCCCCCCCGACTCACGATGCATCCCGTGCGCAACCGTGGTCCCCATGCCGGCAGTGGGTCGGCTTCTGTTCGATCACGGTGAGCAATACGCCCGCGCCGGCGGCCTGTCGCGCGAGCACATCGGCGGCCGACGGTTCCGCGGAACCGTGAGCGTCATCTACGAGGTGACGGGCCGGGCCGTCACGTTTGAACCGGCATCGCCGCCGACGGACGTGTTCTGGGCGTTCCGGCAGGTGCCGGGGGAAGGGACGGTGTGCCTGTGGTGATCCC
>JBFWSD010000914.1:0-3809 GCA_050248575.1 Gemmataceae bacterium | reverse complement strand
CGTTGCCAACGGCCATATCTCGGCCCCCGTGGCCGCTCTGACTCAAGGAGTACTCGACACCATGTTCTGGAATGCTATCGCCAGGTATGCGGCTGTGTTGCTGGTCGTCGTCGCGGCAGGCGCTGCTGCCTTCCACTGGACAACTGCCGGCGCCGTGCCGCTGCCGCAGGATCCCGACGTGGCCCGCAGGCCGGCGGGGAGGCCCGTCAGCAAGCCCGCCACGCACGACGATCTCGAAGTGACCGTGTCTCCCACACAGCCCGTGTTTGCCGCCGGCCAGCCCGTGGCTTTCGATGTGAAACTCGCCAACAAGGGCGAACGACCCTTCTGGCTCGAGGGCGCTCCGTGGGTTCCCAACCATCCCTATTACACGTTGCGCGTGGAGGCCACCGCGGGCACGTATCGCGGCCCCTGGCAGCCCGGCCCCGCGAAGATGGACGACAACGAGCTGCGCCGGGCTGCCGCTGCCGTGACGCTCCTCAAGCCTGGCGAGTCCACCGAGATCCGCGTCGTCCTCGAAGACCGCATGATGTTCGAATCGAGCAAAGTCGTGCGTGCCGACGGCACCAAGGATCAGCGGGCCAAGTGGTTCGACAAGCTGCCCGTCGGCCACTACCAGTTCGCCATCGACATCGACATGACCAAGCTGGTCAGCGTGGGTGCCCTGCCGGGCGGCACGCCCCATCGTGTCTGGAAGAACAAGCTCGCCAGCCAGCCCGTGAATTTCGAGATCGCCGAGGCGGTGGCGGGACAGGTACACGCCCAGGCGCCGGTTGGCAACAAGGTGGCCCTCGAGAGGGTCTATCGCAGCGCCGATGAGCTGAGCAAGTCCACCGGACTCGACGAGGCTGTCGTCGCCAGGTTCCTCAAGCTCGACCGTATCGATTTCGACAAGCACATGCTCGTGCACGTTGCCCTGGGCCGACGGTCGGACACCTCCACCCTCGAGATCGCGGGCATCGACAGGTTCGCCGACGGCACCACGGTCGTGCGTTGCCTGAAGAGAACGGGCAAGCTGGATATGGTGACCCAACCGGGCGCGCTTGGCCTCATCGATCGCTCCGCGGGCGAGGTGATCTTCGCGATCAAGAACGATCGTTGACGGGCCTACGGCTCCTTGCCCGGACGGTCGGCCTGGAAGCCACTGCGACCCCGTCGTTGACTAAGATCACCTAAACTAAAGAGCCCTCGCATTTGCGGTTGGAACGACGACTTCCTGGAAGTGCTTGCCGCAGCAACGCTTTAGTTGAAGCATGGGACGTGCGTGTGCGACCGAAGATCGAGACCCGGAGCCAGAGAACAAGTATCTGATGTACCTCTTCGGAGCCATGTGCTTCACCCCAGCTGTAGCGGCTGCGTTTGTGCCGTATTGGGTGGATGGTGGGAGCAATTCACTCTCTCGCCTTGTTCATCCTGGGGCCGCTTGCAGCCTGCCTGATCGTTGCCCTGATTCGCTACTTCGTGAGAGGCTGATTGACCCACGCATTGCTGGCCGCGTCATTGCCCCTGCTTGGGTGGTTCGTGTTCTTCCTGATCGGCAACATGATCTCGAACGCCTGGCCAAGGAAGCCGGCATCGAAGATCCGACCGATGAAGACCTGCGGCGCTTCGACAAGAACCGCAAAGACAAGAAGGTCAGCAACGAGGAATGGGAATCGGAAACGGACCCGGATAGCCGCATCGCCAAGATGAAGGACGGCACGCACCTGGTGATGTGAAGACCGACCTGGTGCTGGCAGCGACCATCGAGCCAGCCAACCACGGCGACGCCGACACACTGTGCGACAGCGTCATGCAAGCGCAGATCAACCTGAAGCAGGCAGACAGCGCGGTGCCGATCGAAGAAGTGGTTGCCGACAAGGGCTATCACAAGGCGGGCACGCTGGAACTGTGTGCCGCCAAGATAGGCACTGATGCCGTCGAGTGGATCAGGTTATTTGACCTGGCGCAATCGGCAACGGGATCTTTCGCTGGTAGCATGGACGACCTTCACGAGGCATAACTCATTGGCAGCATGAGGCACGGCATGGGAAAGTTGCCAAGTGAAAATGGCGCTAGTCTACAAACCACTCCGATCTTTCCCGGTTCCAATTGCGGTTGCAACGTCCCATGCGATTCCTTCCGCTACGTTCCGGTGGATATCGCAATGCGTCAACGAGGCTGATTGATCACGTGGTTCGCAATTACGGCGGCACTCGTTCCGAATCTCGAAGGTCTGCATCAGCAGCGAGATCTAGCCAATAGGCGATTTCGTGCTTTGCCCATTGCCGAATGCGGGAGTTGGAATGGTCAAGGAATCTCCTTGCCACATCGGCGCTTCTACGAAATTTCGCAGCGGCTCACCCAGGTGCGCTGCCAGTGACTCCTGCCAGGTCTCGCCGTCGCTGACCTGCTCGCAGTTCGTATAGCTGTCGCCATAACTGTTGATGCGGCACGGCTCGTCGGCATAAGCGAACATCTGCCGCGCGTCGAGCTTGTCGTAGCGATACCGGCACACCGCCCCATCCACTGAAAATCCCGGTCGCCATGGAGATAGCCCAGTTCCGGGTCGTACTTGGCGAACGGAAACGCCTGCCGCTTGAGCCACAGTTCGACATCTTCGCGGGTCAACAGCAGAGGCCGCAGATAATCGCGAATCTGCTGCTCCGTTGCCTCTGGTTTTGAATCCGGTTCGCTCGCTTCGACCGGCTCTTCGCCGAATCCGCTGCTCGCCGCCAGCGCCGTCGCCGCACTCAGCAGGACTGTTCGCCGATCGATCCGTTCATGATGCTTGACGTCCAGCATGAGAATCACTCCTACAAAGAACCACCGAGTTGGCAGCGGATGGCCGATTCGAGAGAATCCATGCAAGTAGTGAAGTGACGACCACAACGACCACCGCCAGCCCTATTTTGGCAATCGACCTGAGCAGGTACAAGAGGTCGGTGGGTCGCCGACTGACCTGGATCCCAGAGCATTCTGCGTTAGAGTTGCGTCTCGGTCGCGACACGGGATGGAGATGCTGGCGCACACCGGTGCGGGCCGTGGCCCATTCAAGTCACTTGGCAGACGCTTGAAGTGCTGAGCTGTGGCTTTGACATCGATCCCATACCCGACCCGTGTGTGTCAACAGATTCTGGCACGTCAACCGAACTCCTTCGACAACAGGAGTCCCTCCTCGATGGTGGCGACATCGTTCGCATCGAGGCCAACTTCCTGCGTCTGCCGCTTTTTGCGGTCGACAACAAGCACATGCGGACCATGGACGGCATTCGCTGCGCCGGTAGTTTCCGTCGCGGCGGCGAACGTTACGACCTTACCTTCCAGGCAACCCGCAACGTGCGCACTCTCTATCCCGGCCCCATCGCGCACGCGACCCATACGGCAATCTTGAGCCTAGCCACCGAGCGCGGCTTTCCCATCGACAACCCGATCCTCTTTTCCTGGTGTGAGCTGTGCGCTCGCATGGGCAACAAGGTCAATGGCAGGACGGTGGCGCGGCTCAAGGATGCTCTGCTGGCCCTCAAGGGGCTCATGATCGAAGGTCAGCATGCCTTGTATTCGAAACCGGAGGGTCGGCTGCTTGATGCCGAAGCGGAACTCAATCGCGTGGTCGGTCTTTACGACTGGTCGGTCTTTACGACGAGTTGGAATTCTACGGGATGGAGCGCCCAGACGGGACTACCGTGGACATCAATACCGACTGGTTGAGCCGCTGGTACTTGGAGAACTTGAACGCACTCTTCAGTGCCCCGCTCGAAACGGCGCGATCCTTGCTGCTCCAATACGGCAGCGACCGACTGCGGCGTCTGTTGCCTCTGGCGGTCGAG
>JBFWSD010000913.1:0-3812 GCA_050248575.1 Gemmataceae bacterium | reverse complement strand
GATCTGCGCGTGCCGATCGTGGTGGGTATCGAGGCCGATTGCCTGGACGCGGCCCTGCAGCAAACAGCGCAGGCAAAGAAGCATGGCGCGTCGGCGGTGCTGGTCCGCTATCTCGGTTCGCGGCCCGAAGAGGCGCTCGGTTTCTTCTACTGCCTGTCGGAGAAGAACCTGCTGCCCATCCTTTACGATCACGATCGGGGCACGTTGCCGGCCCGCACCGTGGGGCACATTCTACGCGTGCCCAACGTGATCGGCATGCGTGAGGCGAATCTCGACCTGGTCGAGGCCCGCGCCCATCTGAAAGTCTGCGCATCAACGGGCAAGTCCTGCTTTGCGGGCAGTACCCGCGACCTGGGCCGCTTTCTCTGCGCGGGGGGGCATGGTGTGATGTGCCCGGAGGCCACGTTGCTGCCCGGTCAGACGCGCTTTGTTTATCGCGCCAGCCGGCATGGACATGGCCGCGAGGCGTGTGCCGTCTGCGAGGAGCTGGAACAGGTGTCGGCGGCCGTCAATGCGACCGCGCCCGCCGGCAACGGCGTGGTGCTGGCGCTGCATCGTCTTGTGCCCGCCAGCGAACCGACAAGCGACGTGGAAGCGCCGGCCGCGCTCAAGTACGGGTTGACCTGCGTGGGAGTGGAGATGCCCGAATATACACGTTGCCCGGCTCCCGTGATGATCGTGGAGCAATCGCGTCGAACGGTGCTGGCGAGATTGAGGAATCGCAGCCAGGTGGCCCCTGTGCCTTATTCGCAGGGCAACGGCCAGCAGAACTGGGGAGCCCTGCTGCGTACGGGCGGCTTCCAGCTTGCCCCCGGCGTGTCGCACGATCTCTTGCGTTCGCAAGGCGACGGCCTGTGGGGCTTCCCGATCGGCAACTAACTAACAGTGATCAATGGTCAGTAGTGATCAGTGGTCATCGGGTTGATCGAATAGCAAACAGCGATCAGCAACTTTGCTGATCGCTGTTTGCTTTTACTGGCCACTGCTCTGCTAGCGAATGGGCGGATTGCGTTCCAGGAGATACGTGAACGCACCCAGCAGGGCGCCGCGTTCGCAGCTATGGCAGCTGAGGCATTGCTTGGTGGCCCGTATCGAGCCCATCATGCGGATGGTGTTGGTGGTGGCGTCGGTTACCAGGTCGTCGCCGTTCCGTAGCGAGGCGAGCGCCTTGGTTTCGAAGTCGGCGAGCTGCCTGGTCTTCACCTTGGCGTCGGCCAGTTCTTCCATGCGGGGCAGCTTGTCGGAAACGTACACCGCGGGCTGCTGGTGCACGAGCAGGCTGACCAGTTCGAGCTGGCGCACTTGCCAGTGCTCTTTGTCAGTCTTCTTCGCCGCCTGCGTGTGAAGATACGGGACGCTATTGAACGCGTGCGGCTTGAAGCCGGCGGCCACCCGGCGTTCCTTGATGAGGCCGAAGCTACTCAGGAAATCGATCTCGCCCGAGAGATGCATGTTCCAGAGTTCCGTGCGGGCCGGCATGAGCTGCGGGCCGCCCGCGGCATCCGCGGTGGAAGGCAGTGCCGCGGGCGGGCCGGCTTCGGCGGGCGTCAGCGGGCTACTCTTTGCCAGCGTGGGCAACACAACCTCGCGCGGCACCAGAAAGCTAGGATTCACGGTGCGCACGCGGCCCAGCCCTTCCATCGAGACAAAGCGGGCCACCTGATCATTGTGCAAGGTGCCAAGCATCGCGCTGCGATAGTTCGCATTGACCTCGACGCCCGACTCGAGGGCCTTCAGCTTGTCGATCGCTTCGGTGTTCAGCTCGCCGGCCTTGACGGTGCCATGCTCGAACCCCAGCCGATCTTCCAGGGAACGATAGTCGAGTTGCTTGCGCAGATCCTGCAGAATGGCCTTGAAGGAAGGATGGGCGTTCAGCTCGACGGTGCGCTGTTCGGGCGTCTTGCCTTGCAAGGAGATGCTCTTCAGACGCTTGTAGACGTCGGCCATCTGGGCCGGAGTCAGCCCGAGGCGACGGAAGGGCAGCATCACCAGAGACAGCTCGTCGTCGCCGAGCGTCTTGCCCTTCGCCTGCTGAAGTTGCTGGTCCTGGCCGTGGACCTGAATGGTGGACAACCCGGCGACGAGGCTGGCCAGCATGCCTATCCCCACCAGGATGAATCTGCGCGAATGGAACATGATTATCTCCTTGCGGTCTGGTTGCGAAGCATCTGTCATGATCCTAGCGAGTTCTTGCCGGGGGCGGTGTAAAAGGGTTGTAACGGCGTGCTCTGCCGCCGCGCACGCGTGCAAAACGGGCCTCGCGGCAGCGACAGGGCGAGCGTTGCACACTTCAGCTTGCACACCGACGCCAGTTGCACCATCGTTCTTGAACATTGCAGTCTCTCGGGTTAGGGGGAAAAACGCGAATACCAGAGTGTGCAACCGGCCACGGCGCGAGCTCTCGGCCGAGTGCGCGCTGGTGGTCAGTTACCTTGATTCTGCGCTTTGCAGGGAAAAAAACCGTGTCAGGTGTGTCTGTCTGCGCAAAAAAAAGACGCGGCTGTGGGCAGCCGCGTCCTGGTGATTTTCCGGCCAAAGCCGGGACGCGAACCTAGCGGCGCACGGCGCGGTTGACGCGCGTGTCGGATTTGAACTCCCAGACCTGCTTGCCGGTGCGGTCGAACTCGACGGCGCGGTTTTCGGTCATCGAGGTGACCAGGGTGTGGCCGTTACGCAGCCGCGTGGCCACGATGGGCTGATCCACGGCCACTTCCCAGACCGCCTTGCCGTCGCGATCGTACTCGACGACCTTGTTGTCGCGCATCTCGGGGACGAGGACGTGGCCGTTGGGCAACACGTCGATGCGGCCCCCCGAGGTCTGCACGTTGACGTTGAAGGTGCTGAGCTGCTTGCCCTTGGCGTCGAGGCGCAGGAACTGCTGCGACATGGTGACGACGCCGATGTCGCCGTTGCGGAGCTTGACGGCGCGCATGATGGAGTCGCCGTTGGGCAGGATATGGGTGAAGACCTCGTTGCCCTTGGCGTCGACCTCGAGAAGTTGCAGGCGATTGGCCATGAAGGTGTTGCCGTTGGGCAGCCGCTGCGCCATGAGCGGGCCGGCAATCTTCTTCTCCCACTTCACGTCGCCCTTGTGGTCGCGCTCGGTGACGCGGTCCCCCTGCATCTCGGCGAGCAGCACGCGGTCGCCGGGCAGATGCTGCACGTCGAGCGGGAACTGGGCCCCTTCGAACTGCCAGCGGACCTTGTTGTTGCGGTCGACTTCCTGGACTAGCCCCTTGTCGAGCAGGAGCACAATGGTGTAACCGAGCATCTCGGGGGGCTTGCCCAGCTTGGCGAGATCGATCTTGTCCCCCTTGGTTTTCCACCATTCGGCCCAGGCGTCGCGGCACTTCTTGCGGCTGGCCTCGTCGGTGCCAAGCGAAACGGTGGGGGAATCTTGCCCGCCGAGGTGCAGGAGGAGTTCTTCGGCCTGCCACAGCTCTTCGGGCTTGAGCTGGCCAAGAGCATCGATCAGCACGGGCACGGCGTCTTTATCGAGGGCGCGCGCCCGGGCCATGGCCACGCGCACGCGGACACTCGGATTCTCGTCGGTCAGCAGTTTGCCGACGGCGGCTTTCTGGTCCTTGACGTCGGCGCGCGTGAGAGCCTCGGCAGCGCCAGCGCGAATGATCGGATCCTTGTTGCCGAGCGCCTCGACCAGGGCAGGGGCCGCCTTGCCATCCACGACCGCGACGGCCGCCAGCGCGGTGCGGATCTCATCCGCGATCACGTCGTTCTCGGTGGTGGGCAGGAAACCCAGCAACACCTCGGCGGCGCCCGCCGGCTTCTTGGCCGCGACCAGCCGGGCCACC
>JBFWSD010000912.1:0-3813 GCA_050248575.1 Gemmataceae bacterium | reverse complement strand
CTGGCGTCGGCACAGCGACTCGGGCTGGCAGGTGGGGCCGGTCGAGTTCCCCTCGGCCCACCCGGACCCGGACGGGTCGGCGTTCCTTTTGGCGGCGCTGGACGGTCGGCCGCAGTCGTACCAGCCGTTCGCTTCCGACTACTATGAGCGGGAGGTGGAGCTGGCGGCCGTCGAGCATGTGTATCAGCACCGTCCACTGACCCGCGGGGTGGTCGCCCAGCTCAACCCCGAGGCATCGCTCCGAGGGTTGGCCGCGGACATCCGTGAGATCGGCTATCCGCGGAGGTAGCAAGGCACGCCGAACCAGGCGCTGCAGCAGACCGGGGCCGCATGTAGGCTTTCTGGGACGTGTAGCTCACCGAGCGGCCCCGGCTGCTGAGCTTGGTCGTTCGGCGGCGGAGGGCGCACCGGATGGCGAGGTCGGTGAACCTGGACTTCTTCGCCGCCGAGGGCGACGTGCGGGCCGTCCTCGACTTCCTGTTCTCGTCCACCGACGTGCGGGTGTTCGAGTCGTATTCGGAGTAACTGTTGTTTTGTGCCGCTCACTTGCTTGTCGTTGTCGCTGACTGGAGTCGCGGCCGGGCAGGTGAGCTTGTTGTTCGGCGGCACGGTGCGGTGTTCCTGGTCGGTTTTTCTCGTTCGAACCAGCGTTTCCAGTCGACACGAACGCCCCGCGAGGGGCAACGAATGCAAGGTCTCAAGACTGACTCCGTCCCACGCTTGTTACAAACCTGTGAGGAGACATTTCCCCGCTTCCTTGCGACTTTTCTGAGGGCGGCCGCGTGCGCGGGCCCCGTTTTCGCGATTTTCCTCTCCTCATCCCGAGGTCATCCTTTATCATGGGGGAAAAGCTGCGGATCCATGCAACTTGGGGGGTCGACATGATTCAGCTTTGCCGAAGCTTGCTGGCGGCCGGGCTCTGTGTTCTTGTCCTCGCGCCGCTCCCGGCCCAGGACACCATCGAAGCCGCCGATGAGAAGCTCCTCAAGGAAGCCAGCCTTCCCGTGGATGGCCCGGGCTTGCTCGCCTTCTTCAAGGCACGCACCACGGCCAATGCCGCGCACATCAAGGAAATGGTCGATCAGCTCGGCAAGGAAGAACCTGCCCTGCATCGCGAAGCCAGCCGCGAGCTGATCCGCATCGGGGCCGCCTCTCTGCCCGAACTGCGCAAGGCGCTGCAGAAGGGGGACGTGAACCTCAGCTTGCGGATTCGCGAGTGCCTGAAGCACATCGACAAAGGGGCCGACGTCGCCCTGCAATCGTCCGCGCTGCGGTTGCTGGCCGACCGCAAGCCAGAGGGTGCCTTCGAAGTGCTGCTCACCTACTGCGGGCAAACGCGCGACGTCGGCACCAAGGAAGAGGTCAAGCTGACCCTGCAGAACCTTGGTTTTCACAAGCGCGAGCCGATCGCCGCGCTGCTCGAAGGACTGAAATCGAACAACGCCGCGAACCGCGCCACCTGCCTCGAGATCCTGGCCGAGAAGGCGGGGCTGCCCGCCATCGACCAGCTCAAGCCGCTCTTGCAAGACAAGGATTTGAACGTGCGCGTCCGCGCCGCGCTGGTGCTGACGGATCTGCGCGAAGCCGAGGCGCTGCCGGTCTTGTTCGCCGCCCTGGAAGAGGCCCCTCTGGCCCAGGCCCAGGAAGTCGAAAAATACTTGCGCGAGCTGGTCGGCGTCCGCCGCGCACCGGGCGACCGTCTCGGCGGCACCGCCGAATCGCGCAAGCAATGCCGCCAGACCTGGGCCGAATGGTGGATGGCGGTCGACGACAAGGCGCTCCTCGATCACTTCCGCAATCAGACGCTCACCGACGCCCGCCGCAAAGAAATCCTCGACATGATTCACAAGCAGGGCAGCGACGACTTCAGCACCCGCGAGGACGCCACCGACTGGCTGATCAAGCTGGGCGCCGCCGGCGTGCCACTCCTGCAGCAAGCCCTCGACGATGCGGACGCGGAGATCGTCGAGCGGACGCGCCGCTGCCTGGAACGCATCGGCAAGAGCAAGGCAATCAATCCCGCCGAGGCCAGCCGTCTCCTCGCCCTGCGCAAGCCGCCCGCAGGGGCCGAGGTGCTGCTCGCCTATGTCCCGTTTGCTCACGATGACGATTCCTCGGAGCAGCTCCAGTCGGCCCTGAATGCCCTGGCCTACCGGCAAGGGGCGCCGGACAAGGCCGTGATCGACGGGCTCAGCAACCCGGTGGCCGTTCGCCGCGCGGCGGCCTCGGTGGCGCTGGCCCAGCGTGCCGAGGGGCGCAAGCTGCCGAAGATTCGCGAACTGCTCAACGACCGCGACCCGCTCGTCCGCCGCGATCTGGCCCTGGCCTTCATCGACTATCGCGAGAAGGACGCGGTGCCCGTACTCATCGACCTGATCGGCGACTTGCCGCGCGAGGATCGCTGGCAGGTGGAAGACGTGCTCCATCAACTGGCGGAAGGGGATGCGCCGCCGCCCCCCGCCGACGACGACGCCAAGTCGCGCGACCGCTACCGCGCCGCCTGGGCCGCCTGGTGGAGCAAGGAACAGAACAAGATCGACCTGGCCAAGCTGGATGACGGCCGCACGCAGCTCGGCTACACGCTGCTGGTGCTGCCCACCAACGGCAAGGTGGTCGAGATCGGCCGCGACGGCAAGCAGCGCTGGGCCGTGACCGGGCTGCAACATCCCTTCGACGCCCAGTTCTTGCCCGGCAATCGCGTGCTGGTGGCCGAGTATCTGGGCAGCCGCGTCACCGAACGCAACATGAAGGGCGAAGTCGTCTGGCAAACGGCCGCCAACCGCCCCATCTCGTGTCAGCGCTTGCCCAACGGCAACACGTTCATCGCTTGCCGCAACCAGCTCATCGAGGTCGATCGCTCGGGCAAGGAACTCTACAAGATCACCCGCGGCTACGACATTCTCTCCGCCCAGAAGCTGCGCAACGGCGAGATCGCCTGCCTGGTCAACTCGCAACGGCTGTTGCGGCTCGACACCAAGGGCAAGGAGCTGAAGGCCATCTCCGTGGGGCCCGTGTCGGGCTATGTGCAGTTCGACATGCTGCCCGATGGCGGCGTGGTCGTGCCCCAGCAAGGGCTGAACAAGGTCGTCGAGTACGATGCCGACGGCAAGGAACGCTGGCACGTGAACGTGAACTCTCCTTTTTCGGCGGAGAAGCTGCCCGGGGGCCGGGTGCTGGTCACCAACATGAATCAGGGCAAAGTCATGGAAGTGGATCGCTCGGGCAAGGTGATCTGGGAACAGAGCTCGGGAGGCGCGTCCTGGCGGGCTCGCCGCCGCTGAGCCAACTTTATCGAGGCGCCAGCCGTCTTTTAAGTGGACCGCTGCGCGCCGGGCAGCTGTCAAGAACGGCCCGACTCTCTGTCAGGAAACCGAAGAAGCCGGGCCCTGGGGCGCGCCGCCGTCGGTTCGATGGCGTCTACCGGATGGAGCCAACGTCGGGCCGGCTGGCGCGTTGTTACAGTTAGATAGACGCTCGCAGATTCGTCCATCCGTGGGACTCCGGTCTTCAACCAAGGAAAGGGAGCCATGCACCGCTCGATCATCGCGCTATCGCTGTTCGTGCTGGGTGTGAACGCCGACGGGCCCGCGCCGAACCCGGCCGACGAGCAACTCATCAAGGCTGCCGGCGTCGACACCGACGGGCCGGCCCTTCTCAATTACCTCAAGCAGCAAACGCTCGTCGCCCAGGACAAGGATCGCATCCGCAAGATGATCCGCCTCCTGGGGGATGAAGACTTCGGCAATCGCGAGAAGGCGCAGGCCGACCTGATCGCGCTGGGCCGCGTCGCCACCAAGTTCCTCGAAGAAGCCC
>JBFWSD010000911.1:0-3818 GCA_050248575.1 Gemmataceae bacterium | reverse complement strand
GCTTACAATACGGCCTGAGCATGAGCGTGCAGCCCATGCTCGTGGACGAGTGAATCGGCTAGCTGATCTTGGTGCCGAGCAATTCGAGAAAACGGGCCAGCCAGTTCGGATGCGCGGGCCACGCGGGCGCGGTGACCAGGTTGCCATCGACGTGACATTGATCGGCTGCGATGTCGATGAACTTGCCCCCCGCGCGGGTGATCTCTGGTCCCACCGCCGGATAGCCAGAGCAACTGCGACCTTCCACCACGCCGGCCGCGGTCAAGATTTGCAGCCCGTGGCAGATCGCCGCGATCAGCTTCTTCTGTTCCGCAAAGTGACGCACCAGCGCCAGAACATCCTGATTGAGGCGGAGATACTCGGGGGCGCGGCCGCCGGGCAACACGAGCGCATCGTAATCCTCCGCCTTCACGGCTGCGAAGTTTGCATTGAGTGCGAAGTTGTGCCCGGGCTTCTCGGTGTAGGTCTGATCCCCTTCGAAGTCATGGATGGCGGTGCGAACCTTGTCGCCCGCCTTCTTGCCCGGGCAGACGGCGTGCACCGTGTGCCCCACCATCTGCAGTGCCTGGAAAGGCACCATCACCTCGTAATCTTCCACGAAATCGCCGACGACTATGAGTATCTTCCGCGCGGGCATGGGAACCTCCTGGTTGTGGTGTTCTCATCAGGTTAGCCCGCTGGATCGACGCGGGTAGCCGGAATTGGTTGGCCCGACGCGCCAGCGCGGAATTGGCCCGCCCGAATTTCTTTGCTTTCGGATGGCGGACATCAGACTCTAGGCTCCATGTCCACGAGCGAATCGTCGTCGCAGCCCACGAATGTGCGCTGGCTGGTGTTCACGCTGGCCTGCCTGAGCTCGTGGTTCCTCTATCTGCATCGCTACACCTTCAACGTCATCCGGCCCGAGCTGCAGTCGGAATATGGCTTCGATAATCAGCAAGTCGACCAGATCTTCACGGCGTTCAACCTGAGTTACTCGATCGGGCAGATCCCGAGCGGCATGTTCTGCGACGCCTTCGGTACGCACTTCTTCCTGGCCGCCATCATCGTGGTGTGGTCGGTGGCGTTGCCCCTCTTCGCGGTGGTCCACACGGTATGGGCCATGAGCAGCGTACGTTTCCTGTTCGGTGCGGCCCAGGCGGGCTGCTATCCGGCCCTCGGGCAAGTCACACGCACCTGGTTTCCACGCAACAGTCGCACGCGTGTGCAGGGCTGGGTCGCCAGCTTCTTTGGCCGCGCCGGCGGGGCCATGGCCTCGATCATCATGGCGAGTTTCTTGATGGCCACGCTCGGACTGAGCTGGCGCTGGGCTCTGGTCGTGATGGCGGCGGCCGGCGTCCTTTTTGGCATCGCGTTCTTCGTGTGGTTTCGTGACAGCCCGGAAATCGATCCGCGCGTCAACGAGGCAGAGCGCGAACTCATCCAGGAAGGAGAAGAGACCGGGCAGGGCGGCCCGGCGGTGCTCTCCTTTCGCCGCGCCTTCATGAAACGCAGCTTCAACATCCTCGTCGTGCAGCAGTTCTTGAATGCCGGGGCAGACATCCCTTACACCTACATCCTGGGCAGCTACTTCCTGGCGCTGGGTAGCACCACGGCCGAGATGGGCTGGCTTGTCAGCCTGCCCTTGATGGGCGGGGCCCTCGGCGGCACCGTGGGCGGTTACTGCAACGATTATCTGATCCGACGCACGGGCAGCCGGCGCTGGGGACGTAGTCTGGTCGGTCTATCGGGCAAGCTGATCTCGGCCGCAGTCCTGCTTGCGGCCATTGCCCAGACCGATGCTTTCCTGGCAGGCATCGGGCTGTTCTTCGTCAAGTTCTTCACCGACTGGTCGCAGCCCACCGTGTGGGGCGCCTGCACCGACATGGGGGGCCGCTACTCGGGCACGGTCTTCAGCATCAACAACACCTCGGGCAACGTGGGGGCCCTGGTAATGCCCCTCCTGTTTGGCCCGCTGCTCGATTATTACGCGACCAAGCATACCTTGCTGGGCATGCAGCTCAGCTTCACCGATTTCACCTCGATGTGGCTGGTGGTGGCCGCCATGTACGTGCTGAGCGGACTGAGCTGGCTCCTCATCGATTGCACCGAACGACTTGATCAATGATCTGGTGCGTGCCGGTCACGATTCCACCGTCACAATCGTCTTTATCGATAGAGATTGCCCTGGTTGCCGCAGCCGGGGTGCTTGTCAGCCCACGGGCCGCCCGTTAGCATGGAGGGGCAGTCCAAGCGGGCCTCTTTTCCGTTTTCGTCCTGAGGGCATAACCGATGATGCGCACCTTCCTTCTCTCGCTGGCCGCCGTGGCCGTGCTGTTCGGGCTCGAGGGGAGTGCCCGCAGCCAGAAATCCGAAAACGACAAGTTCGAGGACTTCGACAAGCTCACCAAGGGGGCCAAGCAATACGAAGGGCTGCTCCGGCTCTACCACAAGGACGAACATCTTTATGCCGAGATCCCGCTGCACTTGCTGAACAAGCCGCTCCTGTGCCCGATCGCCATTGCCCGCGGCCTGGGCATGGGGGGCCACACCCTCAACTTCGACGAACAATGGGTGCTCCTCTTCCAGCGCGAAGGGGACAAGATCCACCTGGTCCGTCGCAATGTCCACTTCCGGGCCAAGAAGGACTCGCCAGCCAGCCGCGCCGTCGAGACCACCTACACTGATTCCGTCCTCGAAGCGATCCGCATCCGCGCCATTCAGCCCACCCGGCGCGGCATCGTCATCGACCTCAATGACATCTTCATGCAAGACTTCGCCGAACTCGGGCTGGGCTCTTTCGATGCAAGCCGCAGCACCTGGTTCAAGGTCAAGGCGTTCCCGAAGAACATCGAGTTACAGGTGAAGGCCACCTACAGCGGCCGCGGGCCGAGCGACGATTCGGTCATCGACGATCGCGGCCGCACCGTGGTCGTCCACTACGGGCTGGTCGCGCTGCCCGAAGACGGCTATCAGCCCCGCGTGGCCGATGACCGCGTCGGCTATTTCCTCACCGCCGTCAAGGACTTCACCAGCGACAGCAAGGAAACCTCGTTCGTACGCTTCATCAACCGCTGGCGCCTGGAGCGGGCCGACAACGACAAGGACCTGACCCGCCTGTCGCCCCCCAAGAAGAAGATCGTCTTCTGGATCGAGAACTCGGTGCCCGTCGAATATCGCAAGCACGTCCGCGACGGCATCCTCGAATGGAACAAGGCCTATGAGAAGATCGGCTTCCTCGACGCCATCGAGGTCCGCCAGCAAGAAGACGAAGACTTCGATCCGGAAGACATCAACTACAACACCTTCCGCTGGATCACCAACGATCGCGGCTACGCCATGGGGCCGTCGCGGGCCAACCCGCTCACCGGCGAAATCCTCGATGCTGACATCGTCTTCGACGCCGACATGGTCCGCTACCTCAAGCACCAGTACCGGCTCTATCTCACCGGCACGGGCCAGGTGGAAGCCAGGCTGGAACCGACCAGCATGATCCAGTCGGCGCGGAAGGGCTGGGTGCTGCCCCCCACCTCGCTGTTGGCTCAGAAGGGCTGGAACGATCGTGCCCTCTTCCCGGGCAACGAAAAAGACCCCGACAATCCGCTCAGCAATCCGCGGCATCATTTGTGGGCGGTGCAGAACGGCATCTGCCAGTGCGGCGCCCATCGCCGCATGGAACTCGGGCTGGCCGCCGTCGCCATGGCCGTCCGCGCCGAGGGCAAGGACAACATCGACGCCGCCATCGAGGAAATGATTGCCCAGGCCATCAAGGAAACCGTGATGCACGAGGTGGGCCACACCCTCGGCCTGCGGCACAATTTCAAGGCCAGCACGATGCA
>JBFWSD010000910.1:0-3822 GCA_050248575.1 Gemmataceae bacterium | reverse complement strand
TCCTCGACGTCGATCACGGGTCAGCAAGGGCTGCCCTTGAAAGTCGCGGTGCATGGCAGCCAGGGGGCGGGCGGCCCGGCGGGCGCCTGGGGGGACTACTATCTCTATTTCGGCACACGCGAGATGGGCTACCGCGATGGGCTGCCCGGTGTCTTCACCGTGCAAGAGAACCGCAGCAAGGAGGGCAACACCTTGCAGCTGGCGGCCCGCGACGCCATCGAACATCCAAGCGGCCGCACCGCCTTCGAAACCATGTGGCTGGGCTACTACTGCATCCCGCAAGGGGCCAAGCACACCGAGCCGCGCTATTACCGCTACACCGAAAACAGGCTGTTGTGGATGACGGACTGGTCGATCAAGCGTTACAGCGCCGATCCGCAACGCATCTCGATGGGAGGCAGCTCGATGGGCGGACTGGGCTCGATCAACGTCGGTTTCCGTCATCCCGAATTGTTCGCCGCGGTCTATCCGACGACGGCCCCGTTTCTGTGGTGGCCGCCGAGCTCGCTGGCCAAGCGCGTGAGCCGCGATGAGAAGGCCTTGATGGCCGACGGCAAGACCACCTATGCGGATTACACGAACAGCCCGCGCTTTGCCGCCGAGCATCATGAAGACATGCCCTTCCTGGGCTGGGCTGTCGGCCGCCGCGATCCCAATCACAACTGGCAAGAGTACATCGACATGGTCAAGGCGCTGACCGACAACCACCACGGCTTTGCCTTCTCGTGGAACGATGGCGGGCACAGCGAAGGGGGCCGTGCCCTGGCTGCCGTCACCAAATACTATCCCGCCACGAAGTTTGCCCGCGACCGGAGCTATCCCGCCTTTGGCCACAGTTCCCTCGACAGCAACATGGGCAACGGCGGCAAGCTCGACGGCGATCTGATCGGGGGCATCAACCTCGGCTTCGACTGGAAAGACCTGGCCGATGGAGAAGATAAGTGGTCCGTCACGCTCTCCAACGAACTTTGCAAGGACACGATGACGGTGGATGTCACGCCGCGCCGCTGCCAGAAATTCAGCCCCAAGCCGGGCAGTCAGTGCAAATGGACCACCTCCACCGGCCAGAAAGGCACCGCAGTCGTGGACCAGTGGGGGCTGGTGACCGTGCCGAAGGTCGTTCTCAAGGCAAACATGGGAACGGTCGTGACGATCGAGGCGGCGCGGTGAGCGAACGGCCCTTGCCCATGGCGGAAGGCGGGCCAGTCGCGATAATAGCCAGAGATGGGAACACCGCCGCCAATCTCGAACCTGCCCGGCGTGGCCGCCAACCGCGAAGAGCGGCTTGCCGAGTTGTTCTTGCAGCTGACCCAGCGCATGCAAGCGGGCGAGCGTCTCGAGCTGGACGCGCTCGTGCAGGAGCACGCTGAGTTTGCCGACGATCTGCGTGAGCTGTGGCCCGCGCTGATCCTGGTGGAGGAGCTGGCCAAGCCGGACGACGGTGAACCGCCGACCTTGCCGGCGTCGCAGGGGGATCTGGAAGCGCAGCCCTTGCCTCGTGCGTTCGGCAGCTACGAACTCCTCGAGGAGATCGGCCGGGGCGGCATGGGCGTGGTCTTTCGGGCACGGCAGCCCAGCCTCGAGCGCGAAGTGGCCGTGAAGATGCTCCGCTCGGGCACGCTCGCTTCCGAGGCGGAGCTGGCCCGCTTTCGCACCGAGGCGCAGGCGGCGGGCAAGCTCGCTCATAGCAACATCGTCCCCATCTTTGAAGTCGGCAGCCACGATGGGCAAGCGTATTACAGCATGGCCCTCATCGAGGGAACCACGCTGGCCCGGCTGACCAGCCAGGGGCCGATCAAGCCGCGCGAGGCTGCCCGTTTGCTCGTCGATATCTGCCACGCCGTCCAGCGCGCTCATGAGCACGGCATCTTGCACCGCGACCTGAAGCCTTCGAATATCCTCATCGATCGCGAGGGCCGCCCGCACGTTTCCGATTTCGGCCTCGCCAAGCGCGTGCCCCGCCTCGACGAAGACCCGAGCCGACTCACGCAATCCGGCGCGATCGTGGGCACTCCCAGTTACATGGCGCCGGAACAAGCTTCCTTGCGGGGCCGGCGGGCCACGGCGGTCGGCCCGGCCAGCGATGTCTATAGCCTGGGAGCGATCCTTTACGAAATGCTCACCGGGCGGCCCCCTTTCCAGGCTGCCTCGCCCGTCGACACGATCATGTTGCTGCTCGAGCAAGAGCCCCTGGAACCGCACTTCTTCAACGCCAAGATCGATCGCGACCTGGAACTGATCTGCTTGAAGTGCTTGCAGAAGCCCGCCGATCTGCGCTACCGGCAAGCGGCCGACCTGGCCCAGGACCTGGAAGCGTTCCTGGCGGGCGAGCCGCCGCCCCACGTGCAAGAATCGAGCAGCTTCCGCTACGTGATGGGCCGCGTCTTCCGCGAGACCCATCATGCCGCCGTGCTGGAGAACTGGGGGCTGTTGTGGATGTGGCATAGCCTGGTGATCTTCCTGCTCTGTGCCGTCACGAGCTGGCTGTCGTGGCAAGGAGTTCGCGATCATCTGGCGTATCTCGGCCTGTGGGGCATCGGCCTGATCGCCTGGGCCGCGATCTTCTGGGCCCTGCGCCGCCGCGGCGGGCCCGTGCTCTTCGTGGAAAGACAGATCGCACACATCTGGGGGGCGGGGGTGATAGCCAGTATTGCCCTCTTCATCATCGAGGTGTTGCTGGGATTGCCTGCCCTGCAGCTTTCGCCGTTGCTGGCGGTCTTTGCCGGCATGGTGTTCGTGGTGAAGGCGGGCATGCTCTCGGGCACCTTCTACATTCAGGCGGCCGCCTATTTCCTGACGGCCCTGGTCATGCCGATGTTGCCCGCGACGGGCGTGTTGCTCTTCGGCGTGGTATCGGCGGCCTGCTTCTTTTTCCCCGGCCTCAAGGATTACCGCCAGCGCCTGCAAGCGCATCGCTGATCGTCAGAGAACTCTCCGTGGGCTTACGCCCCCGGCTCGCCGTTGCAAGTCGAAAATCAGCGGGCCAGCACTTCGTTCTTGTCGTCGCGCTGACGGGTGAAGAGGCGGATGCCGAAGTGGTCCTTGAAGACTTGCTGGGCGTCGCCGTCGAGCAGGCAGCCATCGAGGATCAATGCGGCCAGCCCTTGCAGGTGGGGCGACTTGACCAGTGCCCGCGCGCCGGCCGCGCCGATCTCGTGATCGTTGATCTGCAACTGCCGGCACCGGGCCAGTTCGGGCACGCCCGCCAGCTGGACCGCACCGCGATCTCCCAGGTGCGGGCGGTTGCCCGGGCGAATCAGCCGCACCACGCGGATCGGCTCGAGCGCAAACAGCTTGGCGGCATGCTCCACGAAGGCTCCCGGATCAATGCCGATCTCATCCACGAAACCGCGTTTGAACGTCCAGATGTTGAGGAGCGCCCAGGGCAGCTTCGTCTGCTCCTGAATCGGCTCGAGCCACTCGCTCTGATGATCGAGACGCAGCTCGTGAGCACGCTGTTCCAGCCCGGGCCTGGCCGGGTCGATGTGGGGCAAATTCTCGAGGCGAAGTTGCAAGCGGATGAACTCGCCGCGCGGCTTGCCCTGTTGCGACAGCCAGTTGGCATAGGCCAGCCGCGGCGCATCGCTGTCGGGCTCGGCCAGGATCGCCTTGAGAAACGCTTGCTCGACCGGTTGCATCATCGATCCGCAGGAGGTGACATCATCGCGTCAGTGCCGACCGGAATAGAATAGACCACCCCGGCGACGGATGCCAGCGAGGATCCCGTGAAAATGCTCAGGGTGTGCCACCCTCGGTCATTGCGGTTCATTCCTTCACGGGCAGCCACTGCACGGCGTCGATGATGACGTAGCCGTCGACATT
>JBFWSD010000909.1:0-3824 GCA_050248575.1 Gemmataceae bacterium | reverse complement strand
AAGGCCAGGCAGATGATCGTCTGCTGGCTGGCGGGCGGGCCGCCCCACATCGACATGTTCGATATGAAACCCGATGCCCCTGAAGAATATCGCGGCGAGTTCAAGCCGATGAAGTCGAAGCTGCCCGGCCTCGACGTCTGCGAGCTCATGCCCGAACTGGGCAAGGTGGCCGACAAGTACACGATCATTCGTTCGGTCACCACCATGAACAAGCCGGGCGATCATGCACGCGCCCCCATGTACTGGCTGACCGGCAACCCGCGTCTGCCCAGCGGCACCGCCGAGTATCCGATGTACGGCAGCGTGATGGCCAAGTTCCGCCCGGGCCCGGACGATCTGCCCTCGTTCGGCGTGCTCGACAAGATCGACCACCACATTGGCAATGCCATTGCCACCAGCTTCCTCGGGCCGGCCTACGCCCCCTTCATCTTCGATCCGCTCGAGGCCAAGGACGACATCGCCAAGATGCTCAAGCCGCAGGTGGAGTTGCCTTCGTTCCAGAAAAACGCCGACCTGTTGAAGGCCGTCGACGGCCGCCTGCGCCAGCAAGACCACCTCGATCCGCTCGTCGAAGGGCTCGATCGCTATCAGCAAACCGCCTTCAACATGCTCAGTTCGCCGAAGCTGCGGCAAGCGCTGGACCTGTCCAAGGAAGATCCGAAGACGATTGCCCGTTACACCATGGGCGATCCCAAGGGCAAGAATCGCTATCCGTCGGGCAATACCAAGCACTTCTTGCTGGCCCGCCGCCTCATTGAAGCCGGCGTGCCCATCGTGCACTTCAACTTCGGCTACTGGGACTGGCACGGCGAGAACTTCGTGGCGGGCCGCCAGCAGATCCCGATGCTCGACGGCGCCCTGTCGGCCCTGTTGACCGACCTCGATGAACGCGGGCTGCTCGATTCGACCATTGTGCTGGCCCTGGGCGAGATGGGCCGCAAGCCGCAGTGCGGCACCAAGAAGGGTGCTGGCCGCGATCACTGGGATTATGCCCAGTTCGTGCTGGCTGCCGGCGGCGGCTTTGCCCGCGGCAAAATCGTCGGCGCCACCGACAAGAAGGGCGAACAGGTGGTCGACAAGTTCTACAAGGTCGAGTCGTTCGGCCGCACGCTATACCACCTGCTCGGCATCGATCCCGACACGATCGTCCACACCACGAGCAATCGGCCCGTCAAGCTGATCGCCGAGGATGCGCCGATCATCAAGGAAGCGCTGGCCTGATTGGTTTGATCCCGGGAAGCACCAAACGTCCCGACCCTCCGCACGAGGGCCGGGACGTTTTTGTTTTCCTCGCTGGCGCGTTAGCTCGACGCGCGAGGGAGGGTGTGGCCTTCGCGCGTCATTCACTATCGCCGAGACGGAACAGTTCGAGGAAGTCGAAGAGCAGCGTGCTGGCCAGGGGCTGCGCATCGAGGGCACGGAGCGAGAAGACACGCTTGCCCGGCTTGATGGTGGCCACCGTGGTCACGGTGGCCGGGCCGCTGCTATCCGTGGCGAAAGTGTCCACCACCTCGTCATCGATCAGGAATTCAACGGCCGCCCGGCGCAGGCCGGTGAAGAAGATGTTGATGAGGAAGTTGCCCCCGGGCACATCAACAGGGACATTCAGCGTGGAGATGCGGAGCAGGGCATCCGTCTGCGCGGAGAGGTTGCTGCCATTTGAAGAAGACATACCTGAAAGCAGGGTGCTGAAGCCACTTGTCGTGAGCGAACTGCTGCTCCCCCCCGTGAGGGCCAGCGTGCCCGCAATGGATGTGAGGTTGTAGCCGCACACGTTGGTGATGCGGCGGCCGTACACGCCGTAGCCCGAGCCGTCCTGCCCCCAGCTATTCCAGACCACGGTGAGGTCGCCGTTGCTATCGACGACCACGTCGGCCAGTGCCTGATGATCGGCGGTGAAGGGGTGCGCGATGAGCAAGTCGCCGCTGGTGGCCGTGGCGCCGCTGAAGCGGCGGGCGTAAACGCCGTAGCTGCCGTCCGGGTTATCGGGGCCGCTGCCCGTCCAGGTGAAGACGATGGTGCCGTCATTGTGGAGGGCCACCTTGGAATCGACCTGGATGCCGGCGGTGGCCTGGTTCACCAGGAAGGCGCCTCCTTGCTGCACGCCGCTGGCGTTGTAGCGCTTGGCATAGATGTCGTAGCCCGTGCCGGCGTCGGTCCAGGTGATCACGAAGTTGCCGCTCGAGTCCATGTCGACGGCGGAGAGCGCTTGCATGCCGGGCGAGGCATCGACGACGACGTTGCCGCCCACCGCCACGAATGCCGTTGTTTCCTTGAAGGCGACCTGGAAATTGTCGACGTAGAAGAACTCGTTGGTGGAGTTGGCGGTCGAGGTGATGCGGATCAGCGTATTGGCATTGAAGAAGCCGGCACTGGTGACGGTGAAAGAGTAGGTATACCACTGCGACCGGGTGCCGCCGCCATTGACGGTGCTCATCGCGATCCAGGAGGCGCCGTTGTTGATACTGTACTCGACGGCCAGCGTATCCGCGCTTTCGGTCTGCACGTAAAGATAGTCGAAGGTCACGGTGGCCGAGGTCGCGGTGGTAGAACCGAGATTGACGGGCCGGTAAGCGCGCACGACGCCGCTGCCCCCTTGAAAGCGCATGGTATAGGCGCCCACGGTATTGACGACCTGCACGTTGCCCTGCGTCGGGCTCTGCAAAGCGCCCGAGACGTCATTTTCGACCCAGGGGTTGGGCGTCCAGTTCTCGGTGCCGTCGCTGCCGCTGTAGGCGACGGCGTTGAACTCGTCACGATAGGTTCGATTCAAATTGTAGCGCTGGTAATAGATGTCGCCGGTGCCCGCCGCCGGGCCGTAATCGTGCGTCCAGGTAATCACCACATCTCCGGCGGCGTCGATGTCCACCGTGGGCCGTTTCTGATCGCCGGCCAGGTTGGTGTTGACCAGCATCTCGGTCATGCCCACCTGGGTGTTGCCGGAGATCACGAAGCCGCGGGCAAACACGTCCCAGCCCCGCGCCGCATTGACATAACGCGACCAGGTCACGATGAAATGCGTGTCGTTCATCGCCACCATGGGCACCGAACTGTCCCACGGTTCCGGCGAGGCAGGATTACTGGCGATCAAGAACTCGTTGCCCACGGCGGCGCCGGTGTTGCTGTAGCGACGGCCATAGACGTCGTAGCTGGTGCCATTCCAGTGCGACCAGACCACGACGAAGTCGCCGTCGGAATCCATGGCGACGGACGGGTTGGTCTGGGCGCCGGCCGTGGTCTGGTTGACGCGGAACTCGTTGCCCAGGGCCACACCCAGGCTGTTGTAGCGGCGGGCGTACACGCCATAGCCGGAACCGTCGGAACTGACCCAGACGACCACGAAATCGCCATTGTCTTCTGTGGCTACCGCGGGCGCACGCTGTCCGCCTGCGGTGGTGTTGTTGACCTGAAAAATGGTGCCGCCCGCCAGGCCGCAATGGTTCAGGAACACGCCGCGGTCGTCGCCGACGCCGTTGCCCTGCCAGGTGACCTCGAACGTGCCGTTCCAGGTGATGAGGGCCGGCGCCGACTGGTCGCCGGTCATGGTCCAGTTGACCTGGACGTCGCCAGTGAGGGCGGTAGTGGTGGGACCGAAGCGGCGCACCACGGCCGCGAGGCCGCTGCCGTCCATGCTGTCGCTCTGCCAGGCGAAGGCCAGGTAGCCGTTTTGATCGTAGGCCACGCGCACCTTGGTCTGCTGCCCGGCGGTATTCCGGTTGACCAGGAACTCGTTGTTGAGGTCGCCGCCCGGCGCGTTGTAGCGCTTGGCGTAGATGCCGTAGCCCGATCCGTCTTGCCCGTCGCTCTGCCAGGTAAGCGTGAAG
>JBFWSD010000908.1:0-3827 GCA_050248575.1 Gemmataceae bacterium | reverse complement strand
ACCTCGACTACGACCTGGCCAGGCCTGACGTGGTTCCGAATGGCGGCTGGCTCACCGATGAGGTGCGGCCCGCCTTGACCGTGGCGCTGCCCCATGCTGGCCGCAACGCGCCGCTCGGTCGACTGCTCATCGGCATGCACGACGCCTACACGGGCATCGATGCACAGTCCTTCCAGGTGACGGCGGACTTTGCCGTGAACGGCCTGGCACCCGGCACCGACCTGGCCGCGAACTTCCGCAACATAACTCCCGGCGTCTGGGAGCTGAAGCTGGAGAAACCGCTGATGCGATTGCCCGCCGGCAAGCTGACCGTGTCAGTCAAGGACCGGCAGGGCAACATGACCCGCCTGGAGCGAACGTTCTCGATCGAAGCCAACCGATAACCCCACCGTAGGGTGCGTCAAGCGTAGCAGCCCGTTCGTGCGTCCGCGCTGCGCGCACTCTACCTCACCGGAGGCAGATCATGCTGACCATCACTGGATCACCGCGAAGAGGCCACTGTGACGGCGTGTCGCGGCGTGACTTCATGCGCCTGGGCGGGCTCGGGCTAGGGGCACTCGCTTTACCCAATCTCCTGCGTGCCCGGGCCGAGACGGGCCGCGCCAGATCGGTGATCATGATCTACCTCGAAGGCGGCCCGTCGCATCTCGATATGTACGACATGAAGCCCGCGGCGCCGGCCGATTTTCGCGGCGAATTCCAGCCGATCGGCACCAACGTGCCCGGCATCCAGATCTGCGAGCACTTGCCCTTGCAGGCAAAGATCGCCGACAAGCTGGCCGTCGTTCGCGGCGTGCGCTTCGATACCGGGCCAGCGCAGCCCCACTCGTTGCGGCAGCTCATCACCGGCTTCCCGATCCGCACGACCAGGCCGGCGGCTGGCTCGGTGGTGGCCCGCGTGCGCGGGCTGCAGGGCAGCTTGCCTCCGTTTGTCAGTCTCAACCAGGCCGGCGGCGACTCGCTCGACTCGCGCGAAGATCCGAGTTACCTGGGGGCCGCCTATCGCCCCTTCACGCCGGGCACACTCCGCAACCTCACGCTCGTCAACGGCGTGAAACTCGATCAGCTCGGCGCACGCCGGCAACTGCTGACGTCCTTTGACAACTTGCGACGCGACCTCGACTCACGCGGCGATCTGGCCGGCATGGATGGCTTCACGGCCCAGGCGCTCGACATGATCAGCTCGCCGCGCACGCGCGATGCGTTCGACATCCAGAAAGAGGAGCCCGCCACGCGCGACCGCTATGGCAAGGCGACGCGCTTCCTGGTGGCGCGGCGGCTGGCCGAGGCCGGCGTACCCTTCATCAGCCTCATCGGTTCGAGCGGCTGGGACACGCATCAGGACAACTTCACGCGCTTGAAGAAGCTGCTGCCCGAGCATGATCATGCGGTGCATGCGCTCATCGCCGATCTCTACCAGCGCGGACTGGACAAGGACGTGGCCGTGGTGATCTGGGGCGAGTTCGGCCGCTCGCCGCGCGTCGACAATCGCGCGGGCCGCAATCATCATTGCGACGCCGGCTTCGCGCTGCTCTCGGGGGGCGGCTTCAAGACCGGGCAAGTCATCGGCGAGACCGATGCACGGGGCGAACGCGCCCGCGGACTGCCTTACACGCCCGAGAACATTCTGGCCACCGCGTACCGGCATCTCGGCATCAACCCGGAGATGACTTTCCCCGATCACACGGGCCGACCCATGTATGTGCTGGATGACCGGCGCGTGGTCGAGGAGCTGTGATCCTCTGATGGGAAGCGTTGGCACAGAATGTGCAACGCATTTCTCACATGTCACAGAACAGAATTTCCCGCCGCACGGGCCACAGGCCGTCTCGCATCGAAGATTACGCACTGATCGGCGATTGCCAGACGGCGGCCCTCGTGGGCAAGGACGGCTCGATCGACTGGTTGTGTTTTCCGCGCTTCGATTCGCCGGCCTGCTTTGCCGCCCTGCTGGGTACGCCGGAGCATGGCCGCTGGCAGATAGCTCCCGCCGAACCGATCCACAAGATCACGCGCCGTTATCGCCCGGGCACGCTCATCCTGGAGACCACTTACGAGACCGAACAGGGCATCGTCACGCTGATCGACGGCATGCCCGAGCGCACCAGGGAGCTCGACCTGGTCCGCATCGTGGCGGGCCAGCGCGGTGAAGTGAAGATGCGCTTCGAGCTCGTCCTTCGCTTCGACTATGGCTCGATCGTGCCGTGGGTGACGGCCAGGGGCAACGGCATCCGCGCCGTGGCCGGTCCCGACATGGTCGTGCTGCACAGCCCGCTCAAGGTCCACGGCGAACACTTGAAGACGGTGGCCGAGTTTACCGTCAAGGCGGGCCAGCGTCTTCCTTTTGTGCTTGTGTGGCATCCCTCGCACGAAGAGGCCAGCGCGCCCCGGGACGGCGAAGAGCTCATCCGTCAGACCGAAGCGTGGTGGCGCGACTGGTCCGATCGTTGCACCTATCAGGGGGATTTCCGCGCGGCCGTGCTGCGTTCGCTGATCACCTTGAAGGCGCTGACCTACGCGCCCACGGGAGGCATCGTCGCGGCGGCGACCACGTCATTGCCCGAACAGCTCGGCGGCGTGCGCAACTGGGATTATCGCTATTGCTGACTGCGCGACGCCACCATCACGCTCTATGCACTGATCAGCGGCGGCTACCTCGAGGAAGCCCGCGCGTGGAGGCAGTGGCTGCTGCGCGCCGTGGCGGGCAAGCCCGCGCAGCTCAACATCATGTACGGCGTCGCGGGCGAACGTCGGCTCACCGAACTCGAACTCGACTGGCTGCCCGGCTACGAGGGGTCTGCTCCGGTCCGCATCGGCAACGCCGCCTGGGGTCAGTTTCAGCTCGACGTGTTCGGCGAGATCATGGATGCCTTGCACCTGGCCCGCCGCGCCGGGCTCGACCCGGAAGAGCACGTCTGGGAATTGGAGAAGAAACTGCTCGAGCGCCTGGAGGAGGTCTGGAGCGAGCCGGACGAAGGGATCTGGGAAGTGCGCGGCCCGCAGCGGCATTTCACGCATTCGAAGGTGATGGCCTGGGTCGCCTTCGATCGTGCCGTCAAGTCCATCGAAGGTCTCGGACTCAAGGGGGACGCGGTCCGCTGGCGCCGGCAACGCGATCAGGTTCACGCTGAAGTGTGCACACGGGCCTTCGATGCACGTCGCAACGCTTTCGTCCAGTACTACGGGGCCGACCAGGTGGATGCCAGCTTGCTGATGATGCCGCTCGTGGGTTTCTTGCCCGCCCGCGAGCCGCGCATGCAAGGAACCATCGCAGCCATCGAGCGTGAGTTGAAGGCCGACGGCTTCGTGCTGCGCTATCCGACCAGGCACGAAGTCGACGGGCTGCCCCCCGGTGAAGGGGCGTTCCTGCCCTGCTCATTCTGGCTGGCAGATTGCTTGAACCTGCTGGGCCGCAGGGAAGATGCACTCGACCTCTTCCATCGCTTGCTGGCGCTGCGCAACGACGTGGGTCTGCTCTCGGAAGAATACGAGCCGCGCACGGGCCGCTTGATTGGCAACTTTCCGCAAGCATTCACGCACGTGGCCCTGGTCAACTCGGCGTGCAACCTGACCGGGCACAAGGCCGCTCCTGCCCGGCACCGCCCGGACGATTGATTTGCGCCAGCTTCGCACTGTCGCCGAAGCGGCTGAACTACACGGCGGCTTCTTCGGGTGCGTGTTGCTCGACTGGCCGACGGCGCGGCCAGCGCGGCGGCGCCAGCAGGAAGGTGGCCAGCACCAGCGTGCCGAAGATCGAGTAAGCGACGGTGAATTGCCACTCGGTGAATTCGAGGAACAGGATCGATTGCAGCCAGCGGCCGATGAAC
>JBFWSD010000907.1:0-3829 GCA_050248575.1 Gemmataceae bacterium | reverse complement strand
AGTCTGGGGGCCGGAGGCGAAGTTGATGAGCGGTTACCGGGATGCTCTGATCGAGACTGCTGTCGGTCTGAACGCCGCGCAGGCGGCGTATGCATTGCGGCAGGAGATCGAACTTGCTGGTCGTTGGGAGATCGAGGTCTTGTACGGTGTCTACAATCTCTTCAATCACCAGGTAAGCATGCCCAACGATCCCGCGGCCCCTCCGACCGATCACAACGTGTGCCTCGCGCACGCGCCCACCAATCCGCGCGAGTTTCGGGCGCTCGGGCTGCAGATGGCCGATATCCTCAAAGCAGGCAAGGGGGAGCTGCTCCGCAACCAGACCGACGAGGGGCAGCCCGCGTTCCGCGCCCCAGTGGAAAATGACGGTCACTCCACTACGGTATAGAGATACGTCGGGACTTGCTTTCTTCGCCGGTTTTCTCCGCCTCTCTTGGCTCCAGGCAGCGCAGCAGGAACTCCAGCGCTGAGAGAGTGATCCAGGCGCCTCCGGCGATCAATGCAAATGCTACGACTGCATGCATCACGCGCACCTCGACAGGGCTACATTGATTCCAGGTCGATCAAGCCGAGATAGCCAGCAATTCCTCTCCGAATTGTGCCTTAATTGTGGCGAAAACCGCCTTGCACCTCAACGATTCGGATAGTATCATCCCTTTCATTGGGCCAAACTCCGCAACTGGGGAAATAAGTCTCCGCCAATGGGGATTGGTTCCTCAAGGTCTAGCAATGCCTACCATGCGATTGATTCTGGTGGTGTCTGTTTTGACAAATACCACCTTTTTCCTCTTCAATCCCACCGGCGCCCGCTCAGCCTCCTTCGGCAACCAGAATCCACAACCACTTCTGGATGACGCGACTAGCGAAACCGAGTTGAAGAAGGACGTATCTCAGATTCACTTTTGGATCGAGTTGACGGGCAGCGCCGTACGCCATGTGGCCTTCCGCCAGCACAGCATCTTCCATCGCTCTTTCGAGAGCAAGGTACACGCAATTCGCTTGCAAATCTGATGCCTCCGCGGCAAGTATTGTGCCGCCGCCAGCTCCCAGCGGCGCTTCATTGCAAGCACCCTCACCGAGACTGCCATGCATCTGAATGCTCCCTCACGGAACCCGGTGGCTTCCTCCACGCATGAAGACGGTCAGAAACGGGATGAAGAGACGGGCCGATTGTTGTCGGCCCTCGAACACGCTGCCCATTTGTTGCCGGCGCAGGGCCCGATCAATGTGTTCATCCACCACAACACGCTTCATGGTTTTGAGGACTTGACGTTCGAAGAAGCCGTGATCAAGGGCGGCCGGATATTCGGCTGCGAAGCCTATTTGAGTGAAGACCGTTTCCGGCAAGAGCTGGACCGGGGCCGCATCCGGCTCAGCGACCTCGAAAGAGTCGTCCGGGAAGATCTGGGCGAACGTGCTGAAGAACGCGTGCTCGGTTCATGCACCAAGCTCGAACTGTGGCTGGCCATGCTGCAGTATCCGGTTCGCCACGGCCCGACCGGCGAATTGCGCTGGTTCATGGCCAAGACGGATGCGTTGCGGACGATCCGTCGCGATGCACCGGTTCCAGTGCAGGTCCGGTTGATTGCCGAGACGCGCGATTGGGTAATGCGCGATCTGCGTTCCTATGTGGAGGCGAAAGGGCAAGCGAGGTCCTTGCTCGGCCACGCAGGAGCAGCCCTGGATGTGGCCAACCTGATACAGCGCTTTGGCGGAGCGCGCCTTGAAACCTGGAGCAACGACGCGTGGACCCGGTTTACGCTGTGGGCCCTGTGGCGTGTCTGTCGCAAGAGAATTGCCGGCGTGCCGGAATTCACTCCTGCCCCCCCATTGCCGGTGCGGCACAGGGACTTGCTCTTGCGCGCGACGGGAGTGGATGCCGATCTGCCCGTGCATGAGTTATTGATCAGCTTCTGCGCCGCGTTTCTGGATCAGGGCATGGCAAGCTGGCCTTTGCCGGGCCGGGAAAACGGTTTTTTCCGTGCCTTTATCGGACTTTATCGAGAACCGTTCGGTTCACCTGAACCGTGGCGCAAAGGGTTGGGCAGGGAGCTGCGCCGCGTTGAGCAAGACGGGATTGGCCCCGTTGAGCTAATCCGGGAATCTCTTTCCGAGCTCGGCGTTCTTGAAGAAGAATGGCAAGAATACCTGTCGGCGACGTTGCTGGCTCTGCGCGGCTGGGCCGGCATTCTTCACTTTCTCGAACAGCGGCCCGAGCGTGCAGCGTATCCGGTCTTGCATGGAACCCTGGTCGAATTCGTGGCGATTCGTTTGCTGCTCGATCGTTTGTCGCTTGCTCAGGCGGCGCGGGAAGCGATGGGTTTTGCTGGCCCGCTCGCTTCATTGCGTGCCCTCCTGCGAGAGCGACTCGGTACTTCTCCCCCCAGTGTCGAACAGCGGTCCTTTCTGGTGTTTCAGCTTGCCCAGGTGCTGGGATGGACGCCGGAATACTTGAATCGGCTTGGGGAAGCCGACTGGTGCAAGCTGTTGCAAGAGGTCGAAGGGTTCTCGGCACTCGAACGCAGGCGACTATTCCATCTGGCCTACGAACAGCGTTTCTACCGCAAGACGCTGGACGCGCTAGCCGTCCATAATCGTCAACCGAGCACGATGCCGGCATCGCCGAGTTTTCAGGCGTTCTTCTGCATCGATGAACGCGAGGAATCCATCCGACGGCATGTCGAGGAAGTGGCGCCGGCAGCGGTTACTTACGGTATCGCTGGTTTCTACTTCGTCAGCATGTACTACCGCGGGCTGGCAGATGTGCATTATGTGCCGTTGTGCCCGCCTGTCATTTGCCCAAGGCATTGGGTCACCGAGGAGGTCGACGGGCGTCTGCAAGACCCACTGGCCGAACAAACCCGTCTACGGCGTATCATCGGCAAATTCTCGCACGGCATTCACCAGAGCAGTCGATCGTTTGCGCTGGGAGCCATGCTCTCGGGAACGCTGGGGGTATTGGCGAGCCTGCCGCTGGTGTTGCAAACCGTGTTCCCGCGCCTCACGGCCCGCTGGAGGCAACGCTTCGGGCAGCTTGTTATTGAGCCGTTACCAACTCGCCTTTGCCTGGAAAGGGCCAAGGCGACTCCCGGAGCCGAAGATGGTCACGTCGGCTTCAACATCGACGAGATGACTGATATAGCTGAACGGGTTCTGCGCGACAGCGGCTTGACAAGCCATTTTTCGCCTCTCGTGCTGATGTTCGGCCATGGCTCGACCAGCATGAACAATCCGCATGAATCGGCTCACGATTGCGGAGCCTGTGGAGGGTCGCGCGGCGGCCCGAATGCCAGAGCCATCGCTCAGATCCTCAATTCTCCTGCCGTTCGCGCCAGGTTGAGCAAGCGTGGCGTCGAGATTCCTTCGGGCACCCATTTCGTGGGCGGAATGCACAATACGAGCAGCGAAGCCATCAGCTTTTTTGATCTGGACAGCCTGCCCGCTTCCCATCGAGAACTCTTTGCGGAAACGCGCGGCCTGCTTGAAGAAGCGGGCAGCCGCGATGCGCACGAACGTTGCCGGCGCTTCCGATCGGCGCCGCTCGAATTGTCGCCGGCGGCGGCACGTTTGCACGTGGAAGGGCGAGCCGAAGATCTTTCCCAGGTAAGACCTGAATGGGGTCATGCAACCAACGCGCTGGCGATCATTGGTCGGCGTTGCCGCACGCGAGGATTGTTTCTGGATAGACGTGCATTTCTCAACTCGTATGATCCGTTTCAGGATGACGAGCATGCAAGCATTCTCACACGCATACTCGAGGCAGCCCTTCCTGTATGCGCCGGCATAAGTCTTGAATACTATTTTTCCTATATAGATAACGTCGGTTATG
>JBFWSD010000906.1:0-3832 GCA_050248575.1 Gemmataceae bacterium | reverse complement strand
AGTGGACCATCCCCGGCGAAGCTCCTGGCGGCGAATACACTCTCGAGGTTCGCGAGGCCAACGGCAAGTTCCTGGCCCTCGAGCGCAAGTTCATCGTCAACAAGTACCAGATCCCGCGGCTGAACAAGGAACTCGAGTTCTCGAAGAAGTCCTACGGCCCGGGCGAGGAAGTCGCCGCGGCCTGCAAGGTGGCCCGCGCCGAAGGGGGCAAGCCCGTTGCCAACGCCAAGGTAGACGTCACCGTACTGGTCGATGGCCAGGAGTACGGCAAGGACGGCAAACTTGGCAAGCCCTTCTCGCTGAAGACTGACGCTCAGGGCGGCGTGCTCGTGAAGTTCAAGCTGCCCAAGGCGATCCAGCGCGGGGCCGCCACGCTCTCCGTCACCTTCCATGACGGCGACGTCGATACCATCGTCCGCCCGATCCCGATCGTGCTCGACAAGCTTCAGGTCGAGTTCTATCCGGAAGGCGGCGACCTGGTGGCCGGCGTGCCGAATCGCATCTACTTCCAGGTCCGCAACACGCTGGGCAAGCCCGCCGAGTTGAAGGGCCGCATCGTGGACGACAAGGGCCAGGTGCTGGCCGACGTCGAGACCTTCAGCGATCCCAAGCACCCCGGCGCCAATCACGGCGTGGGCGTGTTCAAGCTGTCGCCGGTCGAGAACGGCAAGTACGAACTCAAGATCGATGAACCGGTCGGCATCAAGTCGACGCATTCGCTGCCGGCGGTCAAGGGCGACGGGCTGGTGCTGTCGTTGCCCCAGGGCGTGGTGTCGGCGGGGCAGCCCCTCGTCGCCGAGGTCCGCAGCGGCAAGTTTGATCGCAATGTGCTGGTGGGTGCTTACTGCCGCGGCCAGCTCATGGCCCACGAACGGGTCCATGTCAAGAAGGGGCAGACCACCCGCGTGACGCTCAAGCCGGGCACCAGCGCGGGCGGCGTTTACCGCGTCACCGTCTTCGAAGAGATGAGTGAAAATGCGGGCCGCCCCACGCTCGTTCCCCGGGCCGAGCGGCTCACCTATCGCGAACCCACCGAGTCCCTCAAGCTCAAGATCAAGCCCGAAAAGGACCAGTACTTCCCCGGCGACAAGGTCAAGCTGACCTGCCAGGCCGTGGATGAACAAGGCCAGTCCGCCCCGGCCATCGTCATGCTCGCCGTCGTCGACAAGAGCGTGCTCAAGCTGGCCGACGAAAAGACCTATCGCAGCATGCCCACCCACTTCCTGCTCACCACCGAGGTGAAGAAGCCGGAAGACCTGGAACATGCCGACTTCCTGCTCACGGATCATGCGAGTGCCCGGATTGCCCTCGACATGTTGCTGGGCACGCAGGGCTGGCGCCGCTTCGCCGAGCAGAAGTTGCCCGAGGAGTTCCGCAACAAGCCGGCGGCCCCGCAGAGCGACGTCGATCGGCTGCTGGTCATGAGCGGGCGGCTCAAGCCCGACACGCTCAAGCAAGAAACCAAGGACGCCGATCGGCTCATCCTGAACCAGATCGCCGACAAGTACATGACCAAGATCCAGGCCAAGAAGGACGACCTGCTGGCCCTCGACGTCCAGCGCGTCCAGGCCGTGGAAGAAACCGAACGCCGCAAGACAGAGTTGCTGGCGGAGCGCGATGAGGCCAACGCCGACTACCGCGCCGCGCTGGCCAGCCTGTCCAGCTACGAGAACCTCGGCGGCGGACTTCGCAAGCTGATGCTGCCCGCCCTGATCGTGGTGCTCCTGCTGGTTGCCGGAGTGGCCGTGGCCCGCGGTGCTTCCCAGTTGAAACAGCAAGCGAGCCATGCCATGCCGTACATGGCGATGGCGGCCTGCTGCGTGATGCTGGTGGCTGTGGTGGGGGCTCTGCAGTTCCAGGGCGGGAACCAGGGGGCGTTCAACGAAGTGGCCCGCACGCTCAACGAAGAGCTGGGCGTGCCCGCCGACAAGGTTGCCCAGGCCATGCCCGAGATGGACGCTATGCCCCTCGAGGAACGCAAGGCCAGGGGAGCGGCGGACGCCCACGATGATCGGCTGAAGAAGTTCGACCGGAACAACAACAATATTCGGCCGCGTGAGGACGGTAAGGGCGTGCCGCCTCCCGCCGCCCAGCCCGCTGCCTTCAACGGCCCTGTGCCGAAGCCTCAAGCTGGGCTGGCCGGCGCAGACCAGCCCCGGCGCAGGGCGGAGCAACTCGAGAAGAAGTTCAAGAACATCGACGAGGCTGAAAAGCAACTCGGCCAGGCCAAGGGCGAAGGGAAAGGCCCCGGCGTCATGTTCCGCGACATGGACAAGGCCAAGGAAGCCAAGGACGCGGCCGGCTGGCGGGCCAACAACTTCAGGGAACGCGCCGAGATGGAACGGGCGGCTCGTGGGCTCATGATGCAGAACCGTCAGCAAGATGCGCTCGACGCTCAACTTCGCCAGATGCTCGCGGAACCTGGCAAGGCCCAGTTTGCCGGTGGCCGCGCCCCGGCCTCCCCGCTTCTCCTTGAAGCCCTGCAGCGAGCCCGCGAAGTCAACGCCGAGCCGATGGCTCCGCCGATTGCCCCCTTCGTGGTCCGCGAATACGCCCACGTTCATCCGACTTCGGTCGATAACGTCCGCACCGACTTCACCGAGACCGTCCTGTGGCAGCCCGTGCTGGTCCTGCCCGGCGGCAAGGCCGAAGCGGTCTTCGATCTGAACGACTCGGTGACCACCTTCCAGGTGCTGGCCGCGGGCCACACCCTGGACGGCCGCCTCGGCGAAGTCACCTACGATCTCGAATCCAGGCTGCCCCTTGTGCTCGATCCCAAGATTCCGCTCGAGGTGACTGCCACCGACACGCTGGCAATCCCGGTCAGCATCGCCAACAACACCGACAAGGACGCCGACCTCGACATCGTCATCTCGCCTAGCCGCCTGTCGCTTCTGGGCGGAGTCGGCCGCGAGACGTTGAGCGTCGGGGCACAGAAGCGCGACCGCCGCATCTATAGCTTCAAGCCGCAGATCGTCGAGGGGGAAGTGGCCCTGCTCGTTGACGGCCAGGGCAAGAACATCCGCGGCGATCGCATCGAACGCACCATCAAGGTTGTCCCGGACGGCTTCCCGGTCATGGGCGCCAAGAGCGACCTGCTCGAGGGCTCCGCCCAGCACGATCTGGTGCTGCCCGCGACCTGGATCAAGGGCACTCTCAAGTACGAGGTGGCCGTGTATCCTTCCACCCTCGCCGATCTCCAGAAGGGGCTCGAGGCCATGCTGCGTGAGCCGCACGGCTGCTTCGAGCAGACCTCCACCACCAACTATCCCAACCTGCTCATCCTCGATTACCTGAAGACGACTGACCAGGCCGACCCGGCCGTGGCCCGTCGTGCCCAGGAGCTGATCGACAAGGGCTACAAGCGGCTGACCTCCTTCGAATGCAAGAAGCGTTCGGGCGGCAACAAGGAAGGCTATGAGTGGTTCGGCGGCTTCGCTCCGCCGCACGAGGCCCTCACCGCCTACGGCCTCATGCAATTCCGCGACATGGCCGCCGTCTACGACGTGGATCAGGCCATGGTCGACCGGACCCGCGATTACTTGCTGGCCCGCCGCGACGGCAAGGGCGGCTTCGAGCGGAATCGCAAGGCGCTCGACACCTTTGGCCGGGCTCCCGAGAACATCACCAACGCCTACATCGTCTACGCCCTGACCGAATCTTCCAAGACCGACGACATCGCCAAGGAGCTCGAAGCCCTGGTCAAGGAAGCCAAGACCTCGAAGGACCCGTACTTCCTGGCCCTGGTCGCCAACAGCCTGATCAACCGCAATCGCACCGCGGAAGGCATCGACCTGCTCAAGAAGATCGCCGAGCTGCAGAAGCCGGACGG
>JBFWSD010000905.1:0-3837 GCA_050248575.1 Gemmataceae bacterium | reverse complement strand
CGAGGCAACGACCGACACTTCCCCCCTGACGCAGGACGGGCAGAACATCTGGCCCCTCCTGACGGGCGCCGAGAAGAAGCCGGCCCCGCGCACGTTCTACTGGGCCCAGGGTGCCCTGCGCAAGGGGGACTGGAAGCTGGTCAAGAACAAGAAGGGCGTCGAGCTCTACAACCTGGCCACCGACAAGGAGGAGAAGCAAGACGTGGCCGACAAGAACCCGAAAGTGGTCGATGAACTGAGCGCCGAGTTCGACGCCCAGAAGAAGAAGGATGCGGACAAGCCGCTGCCCTTCAATCCGTGAGCTGGGTTGACCGCGATGGCTGAAAGCCACAGCGTGGGCATTCCATCTGGCGGCGGCCAGCCTTCTGCCGCTACAATCCGGGCTGCGACCTGTTCCAGCAGGGAGACTCAGCCATGTCCACACTTTGCCTGTTGTTCCTGTATGTGCCCGTCGATCTCGGTGAGCCGCTGGCGCCGCCTGTGCCTGAGCTCGCCGAGATTCGATTGCAGGGCAACCACTTGCTCATTCCGTACCAGGTCGCTCAGAAGGTCCCCGTTACCACGACAGAGTTAGTGGAAGCCAATGGACGGAAACAAGCCGTTCAAGTGCTGGCCCACCAGACCGTGATGACGCGGCACTGGAGGCAGATTAGCCTGGACAATGTGAAGATCCTGCGCGACGGCCAGCCGATCACACGTCAACAACTGGCCGCGTTGCTGACGAAGGGGACTCCGGTGGCAGTGGTACGGGCAAAGGATTTCGATCAACGCCAGTCGAAGATCGCCAAGCCGGGCACCTTGCTCGTCGTTGTGGCAGAGCCAGACAACGCCAACGCTCCACGCCCGGAACCGACGCCGCCGGAGCGCTCCGCTCCTGCCGAGCAATAGAACCCATCGACTGCATTCAAATGAGACCCGGGCGCGGGGCCGTGCCCTTCCAGGTTGATTCATTCAGGTAAACCACGAATCTTCGCGAATCCTCACCGGCAGCGGTTGAGTGCTTGCAGGGCCAGGGCCGTCGCCACGAGCGGATCATCCTCGCGCTGAGCGCCGGCCTCGTTGCACCAGCTGCCGTCGGGCCGCTGCCGTTTCAGCAGGTCGGCGACAAGCTCTTCCGGCTTGTCGGGGCCGCAGCGGGCCAGCGCGGCCGCGTAGTAAAAGTAGACGCCGGGCTGCAGTCCGGCCCGCGCTTCGGGATAGTTGCCCGGATGAATACCGGGCCGGAAATGCTTGCTGAGCCAGGCGTGTGCGGCCCGACAGCGCGGATGATCCACGGGCAGCCCGCAGGCACGCAGGGCACGCCAGCCGTCGGCAGTCGCGCTGCCATAGGAACGGAAACGTTCACGGCCCGCTTGATCGCGGCCGGCCGGGCCGGCTTTGTTGCGGGCGCCGTCGTCGTAAATGAAGTGGAAGCCGCCATCGTCGAAAGCCGGATCGGCATCCTTCGCCTTGAAGTTCTGGCAACGTTCGACGAAGACGAGCGCCTTCTTGATGGCGGGATCATTCTCCGGCACTCCCGCGGCGCGCATGGCTTCCAGCGCGAAGACGGTGGCCGACAGGTTCGCTTCCACGGGCGAAGTCAGCGCCCCCGGCGCCGGCTTGCGGGGCAGCGCGATGGCATAGCCCCAGCCCCCGTAAGGCTTGTCGGCGGGCTGCCAGCCCAGTTCTTCCGTGAGCTGACGCTGACGCAGATAGGCGAGCCAGGCTGCCCGCTCCCTGGCAAACTCGGGCGCGTCGAGCAGCAAGACCGCCAGCGACGACGTGTACACCGGATAGCTCAGGCCGAGCAGCCCTTCATGGATGGAACCGTCTTCCTTCACCAGCGTGCTCAGGCTGATCAGCCCGCGCCGATAGCCGGGCCAGCTGGCAGCTTCCGTATCCTTGAGGGCAAGCAAGACCAGAGGCGTGAGGGCCGTGCTGTCCTTGAAGGGAGCGTACTGGTCGGAGGACCAGGTACCGTCCCTGCGTTGCTGCGCGATGAGATAGCGTACGGCCCGCGTTCTGGCTCCGGTCAGCGGATCCTTGCTGGCCGGCCGGGGCGACGATGCCGTGGGCGAGCAGCCGGCCAACAGGATCACGCACAGGGCGCTGGCAAGTCGCAGCATCGGCAGTTCACTTCTTGGGTTCGGGCTTGGCCGTGGCGACCTTGGGAGCCTGGTCGGCCAGCAACACCAGCACCGCCGCCGAGGTGCAGAAGGTCTTGCCCGTGATGCAGTGATGGCCCGAGTAGGAGCCGTCGCGATCCTGGGCATGCGACAAGAGGGCCGCAACGTGGCGGTCCCATTTCTCCCAGGGCTTGCCCCCCTTCTCGTGCAGCACTTCACTGATGTTGAGATAGCTCAGGAACTCCTCGCCACCGTTGGAGCCGAAACCGCGCACGAACTGCGGATTGGAGACCTGGTCGACCAGCAGCGCCCGCTGGGCGTCATAGACCTGCTCGGTCGCCTCGATGCGGGCCAGGTCCTGCTTGGCTTCTTCGCGATCGGGCTCCGGCGTATCGGCGCGGGCGATGGCGGCCTTGATCCGCTCCTTCTTGCCGCTATTGGACTGGCCCGCTTGCTGTAGCCCGGCGGCGATATTGCTGGCGCTGTAAAGGGCGATACCCGCATCGGCGGAAGCCGGCGCCGACATGCCGCCGAACCCGCCGCCGTAGCCGCCCGCCACGCCAAGGCGGGCACCAGGCGCCGCGGCTCCCGATTGCTGCAATTTCGCCTGCGCCTGCGCCCAGTTCTCGGCACGCACCAGCACTTGCTTCGGCACGGGCACGTTCTTGAGGGCCGCCTGGTTCAGCGACTTGATGGCCACGCCTTGCGAGAAGACCGCGGCCCAGCCCTCGCGCGACCAGGTGCCATCCTGCTGTTGATGCTTCGCCATCTTGTCGATGGTCTTGCTGAGGGCCGCCAGCAAGCGCTTCTCCTTCTCCGGGCTCGGCGCCTGGTCCTTCAACTCGGCCAGCACCTGCGCGGCCAGGAAGGTATCGATGTACGGCCCGATCTTCGACTGGAGCTGCGTGTTGCGCACCGGCGTGACATGGAGTGACTCGGCGTCGGCGTTCTCGACGTTCTTGCAGATGAAGTCGACGGCCCGGGCCAGGTGTTCGGCGTACTTGCCCTTGGTGGGGGTGTTGCCCGCGCGGAGGAAGGCGAGCGCGGCGATGCAGGTATTGCCGACGTCGGAAGGGTCTTCCACGTTGGGGCCTTCGACGCGGCCCCCTTGCTGGCCGCCGGTGCGCCAGCCGCCCCCTTGCCCCCAGCCGCCGTCCTTGTGCTGCTGGTTGGCAAGGTAAGCCAGCGCCTTCTCGACTTGCTCCGACTTCGGCTTGGCGTTGGCCAGCAACTTCTCGGGCGTGTCGGGAATGTGGGGCAGCTGACCGCCGATCTCGCCGTCATCCACGAGAATGGTGCCGCCGATGTCGGGTCCGCCAACGTCGACGAGCGTTTCCCCGGTCCCAGCGGGCCCACTTTTCTCGGGAGCGGCATCTTTCTCGATCCAATGATGATCGCTGCCCGGCCGTTCGGCCTCGGGCCAGAAAGAGAAACCGAGGGCCGCCAGGAGAGACAGAGATACCACGCCGATCATCGCTGCGCGCATGGGTAGCCTCCAATGAGTGTTGGGTGAGGGGCGACCGGCCGCGCGAAAAGAGGGGTTCCAGGCGGTGGCCGCTGCCCACCACCCGTTGCGTGGCTCCACACACTAAGACGCACGAGCGTCCCGAACGTTAGCTGTATTTTTCGGCGGGCGCTCAAAAAGGGGACGCAGCGGACGCAGCTCTTTTTCGATCCCGTGCGCGCGAAGGACCGAAATGACATTCGTGTCGATTCGCGGTCCCACGGACAG
>JBFWSD010000904.1:0-3841 GCA_050248575.1 Gemmataceae bacterium | reverse complement strand
GCATCCTCCAGCGGCAGGGGAGCAACGCGGCGACGATGACGGGCTGCCTCCGTTTGCAACTGATGTAGTTCCGCCGCCTCTTGCGGAGTTAGCTCACCATCGATCTCTCGGTCAATGAGTTGACAGCGACGGGTGTTCTTGGCTTCGGTCCAGGGCTCTTCGGTGTCCCCCGCGCGAGCGGGCACCACACAAACAATGGCTTGGCCGTTGAGTTCCAGGATCGTTGCTTGCGGGTCGGAGCCCAGCGACAGCACGAACTGCCTGACCGATTCGTCCATGGCGTCAAGGGAGATGTGGTTCATGCTTCGCCTCCAAGTGCTGGTCACTGCCATTATATCGGTCCTCAGTCCACATGCTTGCCATTATTTCGCAGCCTCCATAGAGTAACGCCCGTTGTCAGGAATTTTGCGTCGCTGACCCCCGGGATTCGCAGCTGTGAAACAACTCCCTGTCTCACCCTGCTGGGCGGTGCTGGATGCCGATTGGTTCAGCAGCGCCGATGCCTTCTTTGCTTCCCCGGTCTGGTACATTGCCCGGGCACTTCTGGCAGTCGGGGTGCTGGTCGCGTTTGTCGCTCTTTCAGCGGTCTTCTTTATCTGGCTCGAACGCAAGGTGGCGGGCCGCATCCAGGACCGACTCGGCCCGACTCGCGTGGGGGGCCGTTTTGGCTGGCTCCAGACCATAGCCGACGGCGTCAAACTCCTGGTCAAGGAGGACATCATCCCGGCGAGCGCCGATCACGTCCTCTTCCGCATCGGGCCCTATATTGCCTTTTGTGGGGCGTTTCTGGCCTTCATCGCCTTGCCCTTTGCCGACGGGATCGTGGCCTTCCCGATGACCATCGGTGTTTTCTTCATGCTGGCCGTCATGTCCATCGAAGTCTTCGGCGTGTTGCTGGCGGGCTACGGCTCGGGCAGCAAGTGGTCGCTCTTTGGCGGCATGCGCGAGGCGGCCCAGGTCGTCAGCTACGAAGTGCCCATGGCCATCTGCGTGCTGGTGCCCGTGATCGTGGTCGGTTCGATGGACCTGACCTTCATGGCCCGCTACCAGACCGGCTTTATCTGGAACTGGCTGATCTTCCACGATCCATTCACCTTTGCCGCCTTCTGGACCTATTTCACCTGTGCCACTGCGAGCTGCAAGCGGGCGCCCTTCGACCTGGCCGAGGCCGAAAGCGAGCTGGTGGCCGGTTTCCACACCGAATACAGCGGGCTGCGCTGGTCGTTCTTCTTCATGGCCGAATACGCTGCCATGTTCGCGGTTTCCGGCATCGCCGTGTTGCTGTTCCTGGGGGGCTGGAATACTGGCGTGGTTCCCTTCGCGATGACCGATGTGCTTGGCCCGGTGATCGGCAACGTCGTCAACGTGGTGGTCTTCCTGCTCAAGGGCTGGGTGCTGGTGTTCGTGATGATGTGGGTGCGCTGGACGCTGCCCCGCTTGCGTATCGACCAGGTGATGATGACCTGTTTGAAGTACTTGCTGCCCATCAGCTGTTTCTTGCTGCTGGGAGTGAGCGTGTGGTCGCTGGTGGTGCCAGCGGCAGCGAGGCCGATCGTGAAGATCGTGCTCGCGCTGGCTTCGGTGCTGTTTTTCGTGGGTGGATTGGCCCGGGCCGCCCTGAGCCCGAAGCAGCCCTTCCAGGTGCCCGCCGGGCTCTGGGATATCCCGGAAGAGGCGCCGCAGACTTAGCTGCTAGCTCCGAGGAAGGCGATGGATCTGCACGTGGTATTCTTCTGGATCATGGCCATCTGGAGTGGCGTCTGCGCCATCGGCGTGGTGGTCACGCAGAACATCGTGCGGGCCGCCACCTGGCTCCTCTTTGCCCTGGCCGGCGTCGCGGGCATTTTCTTCCTGCTCGGGGCCGATTTCGTCGCAGCCAGCCAGCTGCTTATCTATGTCGGCGGCACACTTGTTCTGGTCGTGTTCGGCGTCATGCTCACCGCCCAGGGGCCGTTCGTGAATCTGAAGACCGGCGCCGTCGAGTGGGCCACCTCACTGGTCGTCGGCACACTCCTCTTCGGCGTGCTGGCCGTTACCCTGTTTCTGTTCCGCCCGACCTTGCAGCCCGACCAGAGCTTGATGAACGACCCGGTCGATTCGCCGAACGCGGTGGTGCTGGGCGAGGCCATGCTCGGTTATCCCGAAGCCACGCCCGATGCCGAGATCAGCGGGATGCCGAAGGGCGCCTATCAGCCCCCCGTCACCATCGGGGCCAGGGACAAGGGCAAGGCCAAGGATGTCGATCCCGCCAAGGCGCCGCCCAAACGCAAGCAGATCGCCTATCTGCTCCCTTTTGAAATTGTCTCCGTGCATTTGCTGGTCGTGTTGATCGGGGCCGCCTACCTGGCCCGGGCGCGACGGCGACGCGAAACGGCGGTGAGCTGATGGCGATCACCCTCAATCACTACCTGATCCTGGGCGCCCTCCTGTTCGTGTGTGGGGCGCTCTGCATGGCCCTCAAGCGCAACGCCATCGGCGTCCTGATGGGAGTGGAGCTGGTGCTGAACGGCGCCAACATCAACTTTGTCGCCATGGCCAAGTACAACGCGGCCTTCGCCGTTGAAGGGCAGATCTTTGCCCTGTTCGTCATCGTCATGGCCGCGGCCGAGGCCGCCATTGCCCTGGCCATTGTCCTCAACTTCTACAACAACCACATGACCGTCGACGTCGACGCCGGCGAGGAACTCAAAGGCTAAGGGGATTCGATGAGTTTTGGGGATCATCCAGGCCTGTTCTTCGTGGCGGCAACGCTGATGCCGGCGCTCTCGCTGGCGATCTTGCTGCTCACGGGCTTCCTGCGCAAAGTGGTGCGGGCGCGGCAGGCGGATTCGCCAACCTGTGCAAGTTTCTATCAGACTCTTGGCGGGGATCGGCCCGGCAAAGGGGCCGCCTATGTCGCCACCGCTGCCATCGGCCTGGCCTTTGTTTTTTCCTTCATTGGCTTCCTCCATTTTGCGGCTGACATGCGGGCCAAGGAAGAGCTCGAACACAAGATCGCGCATGGCGGGCACGATGAACACGACCACAAGCCCGGCGAGGCACACGTTCACGAGCCCTCCGCCGAGATGGCCAAGCTCGAGGCCATCGAACGCCGCTGGCAAGGTCATGTCGACTGGGCAGACATTGCCCTCAATCCACCCGACGAACACGGACACGAAGCGGGCGCCGAAGAGCACGAACACGAGCACGAGAAGCCCGCCTCGATCCTCACCCTGGGCTATCACATCGACAACCTGTCGGTGGTCATGTTCTTGATGGTGACGTTCATCGCCACCCTCATCCACATCTTCTCCATCGGCTACATGGCCGAGGAAGACGCCGACGTGGTCGAGGATCACCAGGTGCACACCGCGGACGGGCACCTCAAGCGCAAGGGCCGCTTCGGCCGCTTCTTCCTGTACCTGTCCTTCTTCAGCTTCTCGATGCTCAACCTGATCCTGGCCGACAACCTGTTCCAGGTGTTCCTGAGCTGGGAACTGGTAGGCATCTGTTCGTACTTGCTGATCGGTTTCTACTTCGAGCGGCAGTCGGCCTCCAATGCGGCCAACAAGGCCTTCATCACCAACCGCGTGGGGGACGCCGGCTTCGTCATCGGGCTGCTCATCCTGTGGACCTACGTCGGCACTTTCAACTTCCAGGAAATCAACGAGCGTGTGCGGGCCCCGTTCCAGGACGCGCACGGCAAGCGGCTGAAGCTGTCCGGGCAGATAGTCCGCGGCCACGCCATCGACGAGACTGAAGACGGCTCGAACTTCCGCATCGATCCTCATGGGGACCAGGTACTGCTGTTCACGCCCACGATGCATGTCCATTTCGACGAGCTGGATCCTGGCGACGCAGT
>JBFWSD010000903.1:0-3842 GCA_050248575.1 Gemmataceae bacterium | reverse complement strand
TTGCCCCACGATCTCGACGACGCGGTCTGCTTGCTGCTCGCCAAGGATCCCGATGAGCGGCCCGCCAACGCCCAGGTCTTGCAGCGCCTCTTCGACGGCATTCGCGCCAAGATGGAACGACGCGACCAGCTCACGGTGGTCACCGCTTCGAAGGAAACCACGCGGGCCGAACACGGCGCCGTCGCGGGCCACGACAACCCTGGCCCGGCCACTTTGATGAGCCAGCTCATCCGCCAGGAGCTCGATCCCAACAAGAACATCGGCCCGCTCGGGCGCTTCTTCAATCATCCGGTGGTGCTGGTCGTGCTGTTCCTGGCCTGCGTCGGGCTGATCGTCTGGGGCTTTCTGCCCCCCAGTGCCGAGTCGCTCTTCGCACGCGGCCAGCAGCTCATGGCCTCCCCCGATCCCGACGACTGGGAAGAAGCCTGGGATCGCTATTTCAACCGCCTCGAACGGGATTTTCCCGACAGCCCGTTCGCTGCCAGGCTGGAAGAGTATCGTCAGCAGCTGGAAGAACACCGCGCGCAAACGCTCGAGGTAAAGCCGGGCGCCAAGCTCAGCCCGGCCGAGGCCTTTTATCTGCGCGGGCAGCGTCTGCTGAAAGAAGACGATCCCCTCTCGGCTCAGCTCGTCTGGAGCAACCTGGTCATCGCCTTCGATGGCGTGCCGCGCGAACAACGCTGGGTCAAGCTGGCACGGCAACAGCTGGCCGCACTCGAGGGCAAGCTCCCTTCGGACAAGGAACAGGAGGCGGCCATCCGCGCCGCCCTGGACAAGCCCGACGGCGCCCGCCGGCGGCAGGCGCTCGAGTTCCTGTTTCGCGATCAGCCCGCCCTGCTCGACAAGATTCGCAAGAATTGACTCTCACTACACCGTTGACGCGTTCCCGCGCGTCGAGTGTAATCGCAGGGTCCCACCTGCACCTGCCTACCTCGACGGAGAACACTGCCATGAAACCGATCGTGCTGGCCGCCTTTGCATTCACGTTGGTGATCCTGCCCGGCGCCGCCCAGGAACTCAGCAAGGAAGAAAAAGCTGCTGGCTTTCAAGCGCTGTTCAATGGCAAGGACCTGACGGGCTGGAAGTACCTCGGCAAAGGCGCGGGCACCTTCAGCGTCAAGGACGGCGCCATCCACTACAAGGGGGGCAACGGCTGGCTCTGCTACGAGCAGGAAGAGTTTCCCGACTTCGAGCTGCGCTGCGAGTTTCGCCTGCTCAAGAAGGGGGGCGACGGCGGCATCTTCTTCCGCGCCAGCAACGACGCCAAGGGCGCGAACTGGCCCAGCCAGCGTTACGAGCTTCAGGTGAAGGACTACGCCGAGCAAGGGCGGCTCTGGAACCTGCCCTACAAGCTCGACAAGGAGAAGGTCGCCAAGGCCCGCAAACCGGGCGAGTGGGAAACGTATCGCCTGGTCGTCCGCGGCAACGAGGTTTCCGCATATCTCAATGGCGAGCTTGTGGTTACTTCCGAGCAGGCCAAGCCGCAGAAGCAGAACTTCATCGGCTTGCAGGCCGAGGGGGGCGAGCAGGAGTTCCGAAACCTTCGCATCAAGCTGCTCAAATGAGTAGCCCAGGACAGTTTGCGTAGCCCGCACAATCGGAACATCACGGGTGGAAAAAATCCCCTGCGGACTTGCCGACCTGGAAATTGCCGATAACATAATGATATTGGCTTATGTGTCTAAGGGGTGCTGCGAGGAGAGTTATGGGACGCTCGAGTCGCTTTGACCCGGCAAGAGATTCGAGCGGAGCGCACTGAACCAGGGCCCATGAGCAAAGACCTCCTACCTATACCAGCGCACGCCATTGCGGCGTTACCTGTCTGGGGCGAGAGCCGGGCAATTTCAGGCCCATCCCCGACTTTTTACTACCACGTTCCACCATCATGAGGCAGCAGGATGTCTCGCAGATTGACGATTCTGTTTCGCCGGGATCCAAGCAAGGACCGGCAGCGTGGTCAGATTGATTTCGAAGGATATCAGGTCTTGTGGCCGGATGGCCGGAGCGTCGACGTTGGACTGGACGCTTTTTGCAAGCATGGACAGCGGCTCCTGGGCCTGGGGAAGCATCTGGCTAACTGCAGCGAAAAACTGATGGAGCTCATTTGTGTTCCCCTCATGAGCCGTGAGGACAATCTCACGCGCATGCCGGGCCACCGCGTCCGTCGCTTCTGCCTCAAGCGCAGCGGCAATGTCGGCCGCGTCCATTTCCTCGACGGCACTCCCACCGAGACCACCTTCGCGCTGGATCGGGACGAGCCGCCGGTGCTGGAATGGATCGGGTTGCCCGACATCCAGGACGGCGATCATCAGTGGTTCGACCTGGCCGCCCGCCCGCTGTGAGCGACGGGGCCAACTGAAGATAAAACTCCACCGCTTGCGCCACCACGCAAGCGGTTTTCTTTTGCGGTTGGTTACTTTCCGGGCAGCTGCCACGCCTCGTCAAAGAAGCCCGCCGCGGCCACTCCGCCCGGATACTGCGACGTCACCGGCTTCGTCACGTCGATCACCGCGAAGTCGGGCAGCCTCGGCACCTGCCGTGCATTGTTCAGGTAATCGTACTCGCGGTACGTGAAGCCGCTGTTGATCACCACATAACGCTTCGGGTTGAGCGGATTCGGATAGATGAAGACCGGCACGTGCTGGTCGGCCGCGAACGTGCGTGAGCCGAGCCGCACGTTCTTGTCGTCCCAGCCGATGGGCAGCTTGTCGACGATTCGCGCCAGCAGCTTGTTGCTCTTCGGATCACCCCACAGGACCAGGTTGTGCCGGGCGATGTCGTCATCGCTTATTTCGGCGTCGTTCTTGACGCGGGCGTCGCCGCGGAACTGCTGCCGCCAGTGCACGAGGGCATGGTTCATCTCGGCGTCGGCCCACTTGCCCACGCGTTCGTTCAGGGGCTGCCCGGTCGGCTTGACCATCAGGAAGCTGTCCCAGAAGGCGTCGTCGATGGGCCCTTGCAGCCCGGGCCGCTTGCGCAGCGTGCCGTCATCGACCTTGTCGACCCGCGCCCACTTGCCCCCCGTCTTCCGGAAATGACAGAGCCACGAGCGGTCGGAACCGACGGGGCTGCCTGCCAATACCTGATCGTCGATGGTCACGTGCGGCACGCGCGTGACGTCGAGCGGGCACCGCCCCGGCGGTATCGTCAGGGTCAGGGCCGTCACGTTGCTGGTCTTCAGCGACACGCCGGTGCTGCCGATGATCTCGGCGTCCACGCGGGCACGCTCCCAGTGCTCTTCCAGCCCGTCGAGATGAATCCACAGCATTTCGTGATAGCGCAGCGTCCAGGTGGTGAAGTGGATCCTGCGCGGCACGGGAGTGCGGCCCCGGGCCACGATCGCGTCGATGCGGCGTTCCACTTCCTTCTTCGCTTCGGGGTGATAGGAATGCCCTGTCTTGGGGCCGATGATGTGCACTAGCTCAATCCCTTCGGCGGCCAGGGCCTTGGCCATGATGTCCGCGGCTTGCTTCTGCCGATCGTTCTCCCCCGAGTAGGCCACCGTCGGGCAGTTATACAGGTTGAGCGCATAATCCGTGCAGTCGTACAGGTGCCAGAGCTTCTTCTGATAGTCGGTGGGGGAAAGGGTCTCGTTCTGGAAGACGCGCAGGAAGTCGGGGGTTTCGGAGAAGCCGGCGCCGGGGGCAGCCGCCGCCCAGTGTCCGGCGTAGTGAACGGCGAACTGCCAGCAGGCCGCGCCCCCCATCGAGAAACCGCGCACGCTGATGCGATTCTCGTCGATGGGATAATGCTTGCGGACATGCTCCAGGGCCTCGAACAGATCGACCTCGCCCGCCATCTTGTTGGCGTTGCAGTAGCGGCCGTAGGGATGCAAGACGAAG
>JBFWSD010000902.1:0-3845 GCA_050248575.1 Gemmataceae bacterium | reverse complement strand
GAGCTGAAGATGGGCGACGTGCTGCAGGCAAGCGCCACCCTGCGTTACCGGGGAACGCAGCCCACCTTCATGGTCATGGTCGACCTGGGTGTCCCGCCCGGCTTCCAGGCCGATGCGAGCGAGTTCGAGGCCATGGTCCGCGACCGCAAGATCGCCAAGTTCAACATCACGGGTCGGCAGATCATTCTCTACCTGGCCGACGTGCAGCGCGGCGACACGCTGACCTTCGACTACACGTTGCGGCCCCGCTTCCCGGCCAAGGTGCAGACTCCGCCCTCGACGGCGTATGAATACAACACGCCGACCGAACGAGCGGTGGCCGACCCGGTGGAACTGACCGTGACGCCGAGGTAGACGCGCGGTCATGTCCAGTGCGAAGCTGGGTTCCCGCCCAGAACCTTGAAGGTTCGCTAACAGTCGTGGAGAATGAGTACTTCCGTTGTCAAAAGCGGGAGATACCCATGTCGGTTTCGCTGGCAAGCGTCTGCCAGGCACTCGTGAAGAGTAAGCTCTTCACGCCGGATCAAGTAGCAGCACTGAGGAAACGCTGGCCCGGAAACAGCGCTGCAACACTTCAAGCGGACGATTTCTGCAACTGGCTGCTGGAGCAACGCCAGCTCACCTCTTACCAGGCCACGCGCATCTCGCGCGGACTCAGCGACCTCATTGCTCTCGGTGACTATACCCTGCTCGAATGGATTGGTGCCGGCCGGATGGCCGGAGTTTTCAAGGCGCGGCATCGGCTCGGTCAAATTGTCGCCATCAAGATTCTGCCCACCGCCAAGGCCAATGATCGCGTGGCCTTTGGCAGGTTCCATCGCGAGGCCCGTCTGGCCGTCAAGCTCGAGCATGCCAACATCGTCCAGACGTTTCATCGGGGCAATGCGGATGGTCATCATTTCATCGTCATGGAGTACATCGAGGGCGTCACTCTCGACGATGTGTACACGAAGCGTGCCAAGCTCGAGCCGGCGGAGGCCGTGCGGATCGGTTTTCAGGTGCTGCTGGGCCTGCAGCACATGAAGCTGAATGGCATGGTGCACCGCGACCTGAAACCGGCCAACCTGGCGTTGCTCGGTGCGGGCGATCCTGCCAGGCCAGGGAGCTTGCTGGCCGCATCCGTCAAGATTCTCGACATCGGGCTGGGACGGGCCCTGTTCGAGGAGGCTGCCCCCAGTGCGGAGGCCAATCTCACCACCGCGGGCACGATCGTCGGCTCGCCCGCTTACATGGCCCCGGAGCAGTTCAAGGACGCTCACCAGACCGACATCCGATCCGACATTTACAGCGTCGGCTGCCTGCTCTACGAGGCACTTGCCGGGCAACTGCCATTTGTCGCCAGGACCGTGATTCAGCTGATGCTCATGCATGCCACCGGAACGCCGCGCGCGTTGCGTGAAGTGAACCCGCTCGTGAGCGCGCCACTTGCCGCGGCGGTGACGCGCATGATGCACAAGGAACCGGCCCAGCGTCCGCAGCAACCCGAACAGGCGGCTGCGGAATTGAAAGCTTGCCTGCAAGGGCAAGATGTCGCGTTGAGCGCAGCGCCGCCGCAGGCCAGCGCCGAATACCTGCAGTGGGTCAATGCTCTGGATGTTGACTGAGACTCAGCGCTTGCGAAAGTAACGGAAGTTCTCGTGCGCGATGGCCTGCCACTCAGGGCCCGTGAGCAAGGTAGCTTCGCCGCCACCAACCAGCAGAAAACCGCCTGGCCGCAGCTGCCGATGTGCGCGAGCCAGGATCTGCGTCCGCGCCGACGGCTCGAGGTAGATCAACACGTTTCGCAACAGAATCACGTCCATGAGCGGCAAGGTTGGCCAGGGCAAACACAGATTGATCACGCGGAACTGCAGCGAACGCCGCAGCTGCTCGCGAACGCGCCAGCTGGTGCCGGCGCGGTCGAAATGGCGGCGAAGCAACTCGGCAGGCAGGCCGCGATTGATTTCCAGTTGCGTGAACTCACCCTGGCGGGCACGCGCGAGAATCGGTTCGGACAGGTCACTGGCCACCAGTTCGATCGTCCAGCTCTCGAGTTGCGGAAACGAATCGCGCAGCAGGATGGCCAGGCTGTAAGCCTCCTGCCCGCTGGCGCAAGCCGCACTCCACAGCTTCAAGGTTCTGTCGGCAGCGCGTGCCCGGATGCAATCGGGAAGAATGCTGTTCTCGAGCACTTCAAAGGGAAGCCCGTCGCGGAAGAAGGATGTCTCGTGATTGAGCAGTAACTCGGTGATTTCGCGGGCCGAGGTCCGTTCGGGCCTGGGGCCAAGGGACGCGATGAGCTCATCGACGGAAGCGAGCCCGCGCGAACGCATCAGACCTTGCAGACGTGTTTCGACCAGGTATTCCTTGCCGTCTTCCAGCAAGTTGCCCGACTCTTCCCGAAGGAGTTCGCGAACAACCTCGAAATTCTTGGCCTGGAGCGGCATGGCAGCACTCAGTTTCTGGACTTCGGCGCACTCTGAACGCGCATGATGATCTCAGCGGCGAGAGCCTCGAGCGGCAAGACGGCCTGGGCCAGACCGGCCCGGGCCACCGCTCCGGGCATGCTCCAGACCACACTGCTGGCTTCGTCCTGGACAATAACCTGCCCGCCGCGCTGGCGAATGTGTTCGCATCCGCGCAAGCCGTCCTGGCCCATGCCCGTGAGCACGACAGCCAGCACGCCCGGGCCAACGTTCTCGGCCACCGATTGAAACATCACGTCCACCGAAGGCCGGCACGAATTCACGGGCGGATCCTGATTGAGTTCCAGACGCTTTTCGGGCAGCCCGCGCAGGACGAGATGATGATTGCCGGGTGCGATGTACGCTCGGCCGCCAAGGAGCGACATGCCGTGCTCAGCCTCGGACACGACCAGCGAGGTCTGCTCGCTGAGCCGCAGAGCCAGTTGCTGCGTGAACTGCGGCGGCATATGCTGCGTGACCAGGATCGGCAGCGACCAGGATGCCGGCAAGGCGGACAGCAAGGTGACGAGCGCATTGGGCCCGCCGGTGGACGCGCCGATGGCCAGCACTTCCACGGCAGCGGGCTTCTCGGCAATCGCCGGGGGACCGACGACGCTCGCAGCAGCAAGGATTCCCGACGCGGGCTTAAGCCTGGCCAGCGATTTGATCCTGGGTATGAGCTCGTCACGGATGCAACTGGCGACGTCGTCGATGCTGTCCGGCTTGGGGACATAGTCGCTCGCCCCGAGCATGAGGGCGTCGACGGTAGCTTGCATGCCTCGTCGCGTGTACGAACTGAACATGACCACGGGCAGACGCGGCTGGCTCTGCCGCAACGCCTTCAGCGTTTGCAGGCCATCCAGTTCGGGCATCTCGAGGTCGAGTACCACGATGTCGGGATCGAGGAGCTTGATCTTCTCGAGCGCAATCAATCCGTTGGCCGCCGTGCCGACCACTTGCAGGGCTCGATCGTCGTCAATGGTTGTCGAGACCAGACGACGAATCACCGCAGCGTCATCGGCAAGCAGGACTCGGATCTTGTCCATGTGCTAGTGCCCGGCCTGGAATTGTTCGACGAGACGCTGCAATTCGACGGCCATGCGGGCCAGCTCGCGCGCCGCTTGCTGGGCATTGTCCGAGCCCTCGGCCGTCCCCAGAGCGGCGTGAGCGACCGAGGCGATGCTGCGGGCAATCTCGGCGCTGCCGGCGGCGGCGTCGGAGCCGCTGTTGCCGATCTCACGCGCTGTGGCCGACTGCTGCTCGACGGCCGTGGCGATCGTGGTCTGGTAGTCGTTGATCTGGACGATGATCTTGCTGATCTCGTCGATCGCCTCGACCGCCCGGCAGGTGACGTCCTGGATATCCTCGATTTTCTGGCCGATGTCCTCGAGATCGGAAGAG
>JBFWSD010000901.1:0-3845 GCA_050248575.1 Gemmataceae bacterium | reverse complement strand
CTGAACGCGCCGCCGTTGGTCCTTGAGGAGCTGATGACCACGTAGTTCCCGTTGGCCAGAGCGGTCACGCCTTCGGTGCCCACCTGGTCTCCGGTCGTGGAACCGACGAGGCTGTTGGCGGCAGAGACGGCGCCGATGATGCCGTTGACGCCGTCGCCGAAGGTCACCGCCCCGGCACTGAACGCGCCGCCGTTGACCCACAAGGGGCTGGCGACCACGTAGTTGCCGTTGACCAGGGGGGTCACACCACCCAGGCCCACGAAGTTGCTGTCCGTGGAGCCGACGAGGCTGTTGGCGGCAGAGACGGTGCCGCTGATGCCGGTTGTGCCGTCGCCAAAGGTCACCGCCCCGGCATCGGCCAGGCCACCATTGTCCCAAGCGGGGTTGATGACCACGTAGTTGCCAGTTGCCAGGGCGGTCACGCCAAAGAAGCCCACCTGGTCGAAGGCCGTGGAGCCGACGAGGCTGTTGCTGTCGGTGACGGCGCCGAAGCCGGTCGAACTCTGCCCGGAGACGCCGTTCATCCAGGTGGCCGCCCCGGCATCGGTCACCGTGTTGTCCCACATGGCGCTGGCCACGACGTAATTGTGGTTGGTCAAGACAGTCACGCCGTCGCGGCCCACGAAGTCATCGGTGGAGCTACCGACGAGACTGTTGCCGGTGGAAACAGCACCGAGGCCGTTGGCACCCAGGCCGGTGGTACCGTCGACCCAGGTCACCGCGCCGGCGTTGAGCACCCCCGCATTCCGCCATTCGGGGCTGACGATCACATAGTTCCCGTTGCCGAGTTCGAACAGGCCGCCGTTGCCCACTCGATCATTGGGGGAGGTGCCAACAATGCTGTTGGCAGCAGTAAGAAGACCGAAGCCGGTGGCACTCTGGCCGGTGGTGCCGTCGACCAAGGCCAGTGCCCCGGCAAAAGCCGCCCCGGCCGCCACGTTCCTCCAGGAGGAGCCGCCGGCTACGTAGTTGCCATTGGACAGAGCAAACACCGTGGAACCGATCTGGTCATCCGTAGAAGAACCGACAAGGCTGTTGGTGGTCGAAACGGCGCCACTGGTACCGGTGGTGCCGTGGCCAAAGGTCGCCGCCCCGACCCGGGACACCGCCCCGTCATTCCAGAACGGGCTGCTCACCACGAAGTTGCTGTTGGCGAGCGCGGTCACACCGAGCAAGCCCACCCGGTCGTCGTCGGCGCTGCCGACCATGCTGTTGCTCGCGCTGACCGCGCCGAAACCAGTCATGCTCTGACCGGTGGTGCCATCAACCCAGGTCACCGCCCCGGCCCGGGAGGCGCCGGCAGTCGTGTTGTTCCAGCGGTTGCTGTTCACCACGTAGTTGCCGTTGGCCAGGGGAGTCACGCCGCGAAAACTCGTCTGATCACCGACCCCCACCAGGTCCAGGGCCGAGGTGCCAATCAGGCTGTTGGTATCGGAAATCACGCCCTGGACGCCGCTGGTGCCGCTTCCGAAGGTGACTGCCCCAGCAAAGGTCGCTCCGGTCGCCGTGTTGGTCCAGAAAGGGCTGACGACCGCGTAGTTGCCATTCGTCAGCAGCACCAAGCCCTGGCCCGGGGTGGCGCCTGAGCCCACCTGGTCGCCGCTACTGGTGCCCACCAGACTGTTCGCGGCGGAGATGGGGCCATTAACGCCCGTGTTGCCATTGCCGAAGGTCACCGCCCCAGCATTCGTGGCACCGGCGTTGTCCCAGAACGGGCTGACGACCAGAAAGTTGCCGCTGGCCAGGGCCACCACGCTGCCGCCGGATGTGGTACCACCCACCATGTCGCCGGCCGTGCTGCCGGTCAGGGTGCTGATCAGCTCTCCCGTGAGGCCATTGAACAGGTAGACGGCACCGGCGTTCGTGCCCCCCGCGTCGTCGGTTGGGTCGGTGATGACCACGTTGCCCGTGCTCAAGGTGAGCACGGTCGCTCCGAACGTGCCGACCGCGTTCGGGTGCGGATCGATGAACTGGAATTGCGGGAAAACGCCAACCGGCGCATCTTGCAGATTCAGCACTCCCGCCGGAGACAGTCGGTCTTCGAGCGCTTCCAACATGGGTCGGCAACCTGTACGGATGGGCCCAGTCTGGTTCCGAGCCAATTTCGATTTGACAGTCTTCAGATAACACAGCATCGCCATCACTCCAAACGCAGAACCGGCATGAGGTTACGGCCTGGCGCACAGAATTGAAGTAGTTGTCGTCGTCATCTCTCAATACGGGACGAGATTTGAGTTGTGACACAATTGGTGTGTCTTTTGAGGAAGAATCAGGAAGCACCACGCCTTCAATCTCGCGGTGTCAGTGTGGATCGTGTGCGTGCCCGAACGTCACATTGTGTTCATTGAGCGTGGTGCTCGCATTCAAGGTCACGACCTTGTGATCGGTCAGATCGCTCACGCCTCCCCCGATGATCACCGAACCGTCGGCACTTGTGGTCAAACTGCTCAGGCCGAACGGCGAAGTGGCGGCTGTAGAAGCCTGTACTTGCACCGATGTTGGTCGCTGCCATGCCCGGCTTCAACTCGCGTTTCATGAAGAATTCCGGGCTCTCACCTTCGAAATGCCCAGAACGCCTGGCGCACCTGACACACCGGACACGTATCTTGGCCTTCCTTCGCGCAGCATTCAGGGAAAGTGCTCCGCTGCGCGTTCGCACGCACGGCGGCCCAGTGGACTTGTCGGTTGCACACTCCGTTTGGGGAGATTTTCCCCGTAAGTCAGGAAATCGCTTTCGCTAGCGGCGAATTCCACAACGGCTTCATTGTGCAACCCCAAGTGTGCCAGCGGCGGGATCGATGCCACCCCAAAATCTGGTTCGAAGGAAAAAAAGATGAGACATCTTCGCCTCGTTGCACGCGGTGGCGATTCTTCCAAAGGAAGTTCGTCCATCGTCATGGCAGGAGGCCGACACTGCGCGATCCGCATCGCAAGACGCTGGCGCGTCGGGCGAACTTCCGCCAACGTCTTTTTCGCGGAAATGTTGTGACGGTAGCCCGGAACGGGGCACTACCTGGTAGGTGCCGCTCAGCAGGGAGAAAAGACCGATGACCGATCGTGCTCTTGGCAGCGTGATGCAGCAGATCCGCGGGCTGGTGCAGCCCGCCGCCCCCGAGAGATCCGACGCCGGGCTGCTCGAGATCTTTCTCGAAGCTCAGGACCAGTCCGCCTTCGGCGAACTCATGCGCCGGCATGGGGCCATGGTGCTCGGCGTCTGCCAGCGCGTCCTGCGCGACGGCCACCAGGCAGAAGACGCTTTCCAGGCGACGTTCTTGATTCTGGCCCGCAAAGGGGGCAGCGTGCGCAAACGCAGTTCGCTGGGCAGCTGGCTCTACGGCGTGGCTTATCGCGTGGCCCGCAAGATGAAGCCGCGCCGTCCTGTCCAACTGCAAGCCGAGGTGGCCGACATGGAATCCGCCGAGCGCGAGGACCGCTTGTGGGAAGAGCTGATCCCGGTCATCGATCAGGAGATGGACGGGTTGCCCGAGGCGCTGCGCTCGGTGCTGGTCTTGTGCTGCCTCGAAGGCAAGACCTACGAGGAGGCGGCCCGGCAACTGCAGCTCTCGGCGAGTACGGTGCGCGGCCGGCTCGCGCGGGGCCGCGAGCTGTTGCGACAGCGGCTGGCCATGCGTGGCGTGGCTGCGCCCGTGGCATCCCTGGCCCTCTTGCCCGCCAACGCCCAGGCGACGCCCGCGGCCAGGGTCGTGCAGAGGACCCTGCACTCGGCCTGCTCCTTCGCGGCCGGGCAAGAAGCGGGCAACGTGCCTGCCTCCGTGGCGGCCACCGTTCAAGACGTGCTCAAGGAGATGTCGATGCGCAAGCTCAAGGTCGTGGCCCTGACGCTG
>JBFWSD010000900.1:0-3848 GCA_050248575.1 Gemmataceae bacterium | reverse complement strand
CACCATGCGCTGCCGGGCCATCTGTTTGCTGGCGTTCTTCACGGTTCTGGAGACAGCCCCGCGGGCGGCGGCCGCGGACCAGCCCAACATCATCTTCATCCTCTTCGATGATCTGGGCTATGGCGAGCCAGTCTGTTACCGTGCCAACTCTGAATTCAAGATGCCCAATCTCGACCGGCTGGCCCGCGAAGGGATGCGCTTCAGCGACGCCCATTCGGCCACGGCCGTCTGCACGCCCACCCGATACGGCGTGCTCACGGGCCGCTATCCGTGCCGCATCGGCCAGTACGGCGTCTTGACGACTTTCTCGCCGCCGATCATTCCAGCCGAGCGGCTCACGGTCGCCGCGCTGCTCAAGAAGCATGGCTATCACACCGCCTGCATCGGCAAGTGGCACCTGGGCATGACCTGGGACGCGAAGAAGAAAGACGCCAAGGATGTGCCCATTGGCACGCGCGTCACGGGAGGGGCCAATGCCCTCGGTTTCGACGTCTTCCACGGCTTCACGCATGCCCGCAATATCGGCATGATCTTTGACAACGATCGAGTCGCCACCCGGGTCCAACCCGTCGAGACGCAGCCCTTGATGGCCAGGAAGGCGATCGCCTATCTCGACGAACGGGCGAAAGCGGGCGGGCCGTTCTTCCTGTATCTACCGCTGTGCACGCCGCACACGCCGATCGTGCCCGCCCCGGAGTTCGTGGGCAAGAGCGGCGCCAAGGAGTACGGCGACTGGATCTACCAGGGTGACTGGGTGGTGGGGCAAGTCCTGGAAGCACTCGAGCGCCACAAGCTTGCCGATAACACGCTGATCATCGTCTCGAGCGACAACGGGGCAGCCGGCCGCCCGTACGCGCCGCTGCGCGGCAGCAAGAGCGACATCTACGAGGGCGGCCATCGCGTCCCCTTCGTGGCCCGCTGGCCGGGCAAGGTCAAGCCGGGCTCGGTCTGCGACGACACGGTTTGCCTCAACGATCTGCTGGCCACGGCTGCCGACATCGTCGGGGCCAAGCTGCCCGCCAATGCGGGCGAAGACAGCGAGAGCATCCTGCCCGATCTGCTCGGCACGGCGAAGAGCCCGGTGCGCGAAGCCACCATCCACCAGTCCCCCGCGCGCGACCTGGCCATCCGCCAGGGCCCCTGGAAGCTGATCTTCCACCAGAACGGCAAGCGCGAACTCTACAACCTGAAGACCGACCTGGGCGAGAAGCAGGAAGTCGCCGCCGCCAATCCCGAAGTGGTCGAGCGGCTGACCAAGCAGATGCAACAGTACATCGCCGCGGGCCGCAGCACGCCCGGCGCGGCCCAGCAGAACGACGCGGAGATTCCCCTCAGCGGGAACGCCAAGAAGCAGCCGCGCTGACGCTCCTCGCCATGTCAAAAATTCGGACTCTATTGACGTAAATTCGGTCTGTGAGCGGACGCGCCGCGCGTCTACGCTGGAGCGATGCTCGGCCCGCGAGCACGGCGCCCGCGTCGATACGCTGCCACCTTTCACTCGAGGAACGCTGCCATGATGTTCACACGCAGACACTTCGGTTTCACGGTCCTGGCCACTCTGTGCGACGCCTTGCTGAGTCCGCTGACGGGCTCGCGCGTCTACGCGCGCATGCTGGCCGAGGCGGACGGCGCGAGCGCCGGGCCGCTCGTCGGCCACACCACCGAGGCCTCCGCCTCGGTGTGGATGTACACGGCCGACGACGCCGCCATCGAAATCCAGTATGCGGCTGCTGCGGCCCGCGACCTGGTCCGCAAGGCACGCATCGAGAAGGTCGCCACCGATGATCTCGACGTGCAAGGGCAAGCCTGGAAGGCGATCATGCTCGACCTGGAACCGGGTACTGCCTACCACTTCGACATCGTCAAGAACGGCGAGGTGGTGGAGGGCCAGGGGGGCTCGTTTCGCACGGCCCCGCGGCCGAACGCTCCCGGCAAGTTCCGCCTGGGCGTGACCTCGTGCATGAGGATCGACAAGCCGCAGGAATCGTGGCAGCTCTTTCTGAAGGATCAGCCCGACCTGCATCTCACGCTCGGCGATACCGTGTACGCCAACAGCACCGATCCGAAGGTGCAGTGGCGGCATCATCTGCGCTACCGGCAGTCGCCCGCCTTCGCCAGGGTCATCCGGGCCATGCCCACCTATGCGCTGTGGGACGATCACGATTACGGCGAGAACAACTCCGACGCCACCAGCAAGGGCAAAGAAGCTTCGCTCTCGGGCTGGGAACGGATCTGGACCAATCCCGGCATGGGCAGCGAAGGGCTGCCCGGGGCCTTCTATCGTTTTAGCTGGGGGGATGTTGAGTTCTTCGTCGTCGATGGCCGCTATCACCGTTCCCCGGGCAAGCAGACGGACGACGAGCGCAAGACCATGCTGGGCGAGAAGCAGTTTGCCTGGCTCATCGACGGGTTGAAGGCTTCGCGGGCCAGGTTCAAGATCGTCGCCTCGGGCAGCCCGCTCGATCACAGCATGGGGGACGGCTGGCGCGTCTACACTCATTCCCGCCACCAGTTCTTCGACGCCATCAAGACCCACAAGATCCCCGGCGTGGTGTACGTCTCGGGCAGCCTGCACAACTCGCTGGTCTGGGAACACCACGAATCCCAGCGCGTCGGCTATCCCATGGTGGAAGTCATCTCTTCGGGCATCGCCAACAGCAAGAAACTGGGCTACGCCACCATGGATTTCGACACCACCCTTGACGACCCGACGATGGCCGTCCGCATCGTGCACGGCAACGGCAAGGTGGCGCAGCAAAAGACGTATCGGCTGTCGCAGCTCACACACCAGAGCTGAGCGGATTGTCCTGAATGCGGCGGCGCGCGGCCTGACACCGCTTGATGCCAGGCTGGCGCGCCCGCTTGCCACGCCGAGCGCCACCACTCATTCCCGTTCATTCATGAGGAAATGCGATGAAGCGATGGCTATTTCTGTTTGTCTTGTTTGTCCTGGTGCCGCGGGCCCATGCCCAGCCCGCCGAGCGGGAGGTCCAGCGCCTGATCCAGGGGCTGGGGGCGTTCGAGTTCGCCCAGCGCGAACGGGCGGCGCGGCAGCTCGAGAAGATCGGGGCGCCTGCCCTCGAGCTCCTCCACCGCGCCCAGGTGGAGAGTGCCGATCCCGAGATTCGCCGCCGCGCCGAGCTGGTCATCGGCCAGATCGAACGCACCGATCCCGGGCTGAGCGAGTTGCGTGAGCAACGCCGCATCCAGGCCTTCCTCGAATTGATGATCACTGGCGATCACGCGATGCAACTGCGCGTCCGCAAGGAACTGGCTGCCCTGCCGGAGGCTCTGCCTCACTTGCAGGAAGCGAGCCAGTCGAGCGACAAGCTGCTGCGGGCGCAGGCCAACTCCGTCTTGCGCCAGATCCAGCGCAAGCAGCGCCGAAGCGGGGATCGAGACGAAGCCGATCAAGGGGACTGAGCCAGCACGCGATAGTCCCCTTCGCGGCGCGTGAGGCCGATGCGGTCGAGGTAGCCCGCCAGCGGCAGGGCCGACCTGCGTGTCGTATCGAGAAGCTCACGCAGCTCGGACATGGTCACCTTGCCCGAAGCTCGAAGTTTTTCGCCGAGCAGCCGGCGCAGCTCGGGCTCATGATCGGCATGGAGATAGAAGTCTCCTTCGATGTGGACCAGCGTCCCCTCGGCGACGCAGGCCTGCAAGACTTCCTTGAGGCGGCCCGACCTGTCGATGGTGTTGAGATCGGCCAGGTTGAAACGGGCCGCCAGGCAAGCGGCCAGCAGCTTGTCGCGCAGAGCGAGCAGGGCCGGGCTCAACTTCGGTGCGTGTTCGGCCAGGGCCAGGCGGCGCTCGTCCCCCTTGAGCCGGCCATCCTTCAACAGGCGTTC
>JBFWSD010000899.1:0-3849 GCA_050248575.1 Gemmataceae bacterium | reverse complement strand
AGTCCGGTTCGGGTCCAGGCAAGGATCACCCCTGGCGTCAGCTCTGCCTTCGGCCCAGCCGCGCCAGCCCAACAACCGGACATTTCTAATGCGGCGAAACAGCGGACATTTCTATTGCGGTGCGACAGGTTCTCGGTTACCCGGTTGGTCTTTGAGCACGGGTAGGGTATGCTCTACATCACGCCATCGTCACCGGGGGGAGACGACATGCCACGAGCGACTTCGTTGCCGCAACATCCAACCGTCACGCGCCGCAGCCTGCTGCAGGCGGGCTCGATCGGGCTGCTTGGCCTGGGGATGAATCACCTGACGGCCCTGCGCGAACTGAACGCCGCGCCGGGCCGGGGCCGCTCGCCCCACCGGTCCGTCATCTACATCTTCCTCTCGGGCGGGCTGAGCCAGCTCGACAGCTTCGACTTGAAACCGGACGCCCCGGCCGAGTTTCGCGGCGAGTTCAAGCCGGTCGCCACGCGCACGCCCGGCGTGCAAATCTGCGAGCACCTGCCCATGCTGGCCGAGCGCAGCCAGCACTGGGCGCTCTGCCGCTCGCTCACGCATGGTTTCAATGAACATTCCGAAGGCCACCTGCTGATGTTGACCGGGCGGGCCAGCTTGCCCGTCGGCTTCGATCCGAACAAGCCGAAGGCGTCGGACTGGCCGGCCCTGGCGTCGATCTGCAGCCAGGTATGCAAGCCGCGGAATAATTTGCCGCCCGCGGTGGTGCTGCCCGAGCTGCTGGTGCATCGCACGGGCCGCACCATCCCGGGCCAGCTCGGCGGGCAGATGGGCACACGCTGGGACCCGTGGTTCATCAAGGCCTCGCCCTACAACCCAACCACCTATGGCGCCTACCCGGAGCACGGCTTCCATCACGAGCGCGGCAAGGAGAACCCGAAGAGCCTGGTCTTCCAGGCGCCGAGCCTGAGCTTGCCCGAAGGGCTGGGCAAGGAACGGCTCGCCAGCCGCCTCAGCCTGCTCGAACGCATCGAGCTGCAGCAACGCGAGCTCGAAGAACACGCCGAGACCGAACGCTTCGACCGTCATCGTCAGCGGGCCGTGTCGCTCCTGTCCGACCCCAAGGTCCGCCGCGCCTTCGACGTGGTCAAGGCCGACGACAAGACGCAGGAGCGTTATGGCCGCAACGCGTTTGGCTGGTCGCTCTTGATGGCGCGGCGGCTGGTGGAGACAGGCGTCAGCCTGGTGCAGGTCAACCTCGGCAATAACGAGACCTGGGACAACCACCAGTCGCTGTTCCCGAACCTGAAGGACTTCCTGCTGCCCCCGACGGACCGGGCCGTGTCGGCGCTGATCGACGACCTGCACGAAAGCGGGCTGCTCGAGAGCACGCTGATCGTGATGGCGGGCGAGTTCGGCCGCACACCGAAGATCTTCAACATCCCGAAGGCCAAGCTGCCCGGCCGCGATCACTGGGGTTCGGTGCAAACGGTCTTCTTTGCGGGCGGCAGCGTCAACGGGGGCGCCGTCATCGGCTCTTCCGACAAGACAGGGGGCTACCCCGCCACCGAACCGAACACCCCAGAGAACCTGGGCGCGACCATCTACACCGCGCTCGGCCTGCCGCAGACGGCAGCCTGGCACGACCCGACGAACCGGCCCCACTTCATCTATCACGGCAGCCCGATTGCGGGCTTGATGTAGGCGATTCATTGGCGCGCCTCTCACACAGTTGGCTGGCAAACAGCAAACAGGGAGTGACCTGAACGAAATCTCTTCTTGAGGCCGCTCCAGCGTCCCGGGCTGCTTCGGGCGCTTTCGTTTTTCCTCAGCGTCGTTCGAGTTCCCAGATCAGCGCCGTGCCGTCTTCACTGGTGGAGGCGATTTTCTGCCCGTCGGCGGAGAAGGCCAGCCCGGTAATCTCATTGGCGTGGCCGCGGAGCTCCTTGCGAAGCTTTCCGGTGCCCAGGTCCCAGAGGCGAACGACGCCGTCAGTGCCCCCGGCGGCCAGCACGTTGCCGCGCGGCGCCACGGCGAGGCAATGGACTTCACCCGGGGCTTCGAGCGTGACGTGTACCTTGCCGGTGTCACAATGCCAGACAACCACGCCGTTCTTTTCGGTGCCGGCCGCCAGCAGACCGTTCGAGAAAGCCAGCGCCTGCACCTCGGCTTCGCCAGCGTCGAGCAGGTGAACTCGTCCTTGCGTGAGCAAGTTCCAGACAGCCACCTTGCCGCCGATACAGCCCCCCGCGGCGAGCTTGCCGTCGGGGGAAAGGGCGATCGGCTTCAGGGACAGCAACTCCTTCTCGGTCAGCTCGAACTTCAACTTGCCGGTGCTGGTGTCGAAGATGCAGATGGACCCATCCGCCTTCTGATCGCAAGAGGCGGCCAGCGACTTGCCGTCGGGCGTGAAAGCCAGTCCGCGCACACCCTCACAGGTCAGCTGTCGCGCTGGCTTGCCCGTGGCCGTGTTCCAGAGGGTGATCTCGGGAGAGCCCTTCTTGCCGCCGAACGAGGCCAGCAACGTGCCGTCGGCCGACAGGGCCAGTACACGTTCGTCCTCGCCGGGGCCGACGTGGCCGTCCATGATCTCCATGCCGCGCGGGGAACTGATCAGGCCGGCATAGCCGGCGAAGGCATTGCTGCCGCAGGAACTGGGCCAGCGCTCCATCAGCTTGCCGCTGCCCGCGTCCCAGCACAGGATGCTGTTATAGCTGCGGGTGAAGACCTTCCTGGCGTCGGGCGTGAAGGCCACGCCCCCCAGGCCGTAGGAGTGGCCGCTGAGCGGGGTGCCCAGCTTCTCCTTGCCCGTGGACCAATCGATGACCGACAGCCACGAACCCAGACCGCTGGCACAAACCAGCGACTTCCCGTCTTGCGAGAGCGACGCCACTGGACCGGCGCCGGTCAACGTCCGCGTCTTCTTCCTGGTTGCCACGTCCCACAAGGCGGCCTCGTCATCGAGGGTGGCAATCGCCAGCGTCTTGCTGTCGGGAGTGAAGAAGAGGTCGTAAACATCTTCCGCATCGAAACGGGCCAGCTCCTTGCCCCCGGGCAGCTCAAAGAGCCCGACCGGCGCCTTGTTGGTGGCGCTGGCCAGCAACTTGCCGTCCGGAGAGACCGTCAGAGCATAGGAAGCGATGCCATCGGGCCGCTCCTTGAGCGTGCGGATCGACTTGCCCGTGGCGACATCCCAGAGTTGCAGGGCTGCTCCGTAGCCAAAGGAGGCAATCGTCTTGCCGTCGGGGAAAAGGACAGCAACGGCGGAGTCGCCTGCCTCGTCTTGAAAGGGAATCGCCGCGTTGTTGTCGGCGATGGTCTTCACAGCCTTGCCGGTCTGCGTCTCCCACAGGTACAGGTTGCTGGCGCTGGTCCAGCTGAGGAAGTGCTTGCCGTCGGCGGCAAAGGAGACGGCGCCGCCGCGCTTTTCGATGAGATAGCGTGATTTGCCATCGGCGGCGTTTCGCGCGTGCAACGAGCTGCCCGTGCGTTTCATCCTGCCCCCCCAGTTGCCGACGATGAGGGACTTGCCATCGGGCGAGTAACTCAGCGAGGTGGGCGCCCCGGCTTCGCGCTGGCGCCACAGCTCCTTGCCGCTGACCGCGTCCCAGCACCGCAAGTAGCGATCGTGGCCCACCGAGGCAAAGGACTTGCCATCGGGCGCGAAGGCAACGGCGGTCACCGTGCCACCGTGCCGCAGCTGGACGGTGCCCAGGCGGGCCACGGCCCCTTCCGGCAGCGGATTGCCGTGCGCGTCGACCGTGGGGACGACGGGCGGGGGCTCGTACCACTGTTGTTCTTCGGGCGGGACGTGTCGCTCCGCAGGGATGAGCTTCGCGCCGGCCACCGTGCCCGCGAGACCTAGTAGTACGTGGGCGTTCGCCGCCAGGCGCC